>NZ_RAWF01000060.1:0-39460 GCF_003612075.1 Corallococcus sp. CA041A | reverse complement strand
CTCCCTGCCCCTTCCCCCTGCGCGAGACACCCGGACGCCGCCGCTGGCTGGCGTTGCGAGCACTGCGAGGCATTGCTGTGCCCCGCGTGCGTGGAGACCCGGCGCACGGGCACGGTGGAGTACACCGTCTGCGTCCGGTGCGAGGGCACGGCGAACGTGCTCCTGCGCCACCGCTCGCAGCGGGCCCTCCGGACCCGCCTGACCGGCGCCCTGCGCTTTCCCTTCACCGTTCCGGGCCTGCAGACGCTCCTGGCCGTCAGCCTGATGCTGGCCGTGCTGCGCATGCTCGGGATGGGCGTGCGCATCCTCGTGGTGCTGCCCATGGCGCTCGGGCTGGGCGTCTTCTGGTCCGCCTTCTTCGCGCTCGTGCGCGGCGCGGCCCGGGGCGACGCGGATCCCGAGGGCCCCGGCTTCACCAGCATCGTCCAGGACAACATCGTGCCGGGCCTGCGCGGCCTGGGCGTCACCGTGGGCGTCTTCATGCCCGCGCTCGCGCGTGCCTGGCACCTGCTGCCCTCCGTGTCCGGGTACGAGACCGTCGGGCGGATCATGCTCCCGCTGCAGGCCCTGGGGCAGCCCGTGGTGTGGGAGGACCCCTTCTTCTGGGGGCTCGCCGGCCTGGGACTCCTGTGGCTGCCGTGGGCGCTGCTGCTGGCCGCCACCTCGCAGTCGGTGTTCACCGCCTTGAATCCCTTGCGCACGCTCGGATGCCTGCGGGCGGTGGGGCCCGACGCGGGGCTGATGACGGGCGTGTTCGTGCTGCTGGCGTGCGCCCACGCCGTGATGCACTGGGGCGCGGCCTGGGTGTTCTACCTGCCCGTGCCCTTCGTCTCCACGTGGCTCGCGGAGGCGCTCACGTGCCTGGCGCCCTTCGCCGCCGCGAGCCTGCTGGGGCTCGTGCTGTACGTGCACGGGGACGCGCTGGGCTATCTGCCCGCGCGCGACCTGCTGGAGCCCACGCTGGGTGACACCGCGCCCCAGCGCGTGCCCGTGTCCCTTCTCGAGTCCCCGGTGCTCGAAGCCCCGGGCCCCGCCGACGCCGGAGTCGAAGCGAAGGTGGCCGAGCTGGGCGCGGCGGTGGAGGCGCGCGACGTGGCGAAGGCGCTGGCGCTGTATGGCGCGCTCCACGTTCTGCCCCGCCTGAAGCTTTTGCCGTCACACCATCTGTTCATCGGACAGGCCGCGGCAGTGGAAGGAGATTTCCCACTGTCGGTCAAAGCGTTGGAAGCCGCGGCGGACACTGCGCCGGATGAACCCACCGCGCCCCGCGCGCTGGTGCTGCTGGCGCGCGTGCAGGGGGAGAAGTTGGGAAACACGGTGCGCGCGGAGGAGATCTACCGCTACATCGTGCATCGTTATCCGGACACAGAGGCCGCACGTTTTTCCCATGCGCGGCTGCCGCCCGCCGCCTGACACACGCATTGCAGCACCCGTCCCCCGGTACCAGATTCCATGCATGGGACGGGTTGGGGGCGTGGGGATGGGACAGCGTTTGAAGACGTATGGCGGGTTGGGGCTGCTCGTGGGCATGCTGATGACGGGCTGTGATGATGCCCCCAGCGCGAACCGGCACGAGGACACCTGCGCGGAGCCGCGGTCGCTGCGCGTGGAGGTGATGTCGTCGGACGGCGCGTACATCCAGGGCGCGTCCGTGACGGCCACCAACCTGGAGAGCAACATCAGCATCACCGGCGTGACGGATGACCGGGGCGTCACCACGGCCATCAACGAAACGCTCGCGCCCAGCCCCATCCGAGTGGTGGCCACGGCGGGCTCGCACGTGACGCGCGCGGAGCGCGTGGAGTGGACCTGTGACGAATGCCACTGCACGCCTGTTCCCGACACGGTGACGCTCAAGCTCCAGGATTGAGCCGGAAGACCCGCCAGTGAGGGCCGGCGGGCGCGGAAAATCCGCCGCCTCAGGCCGTGGGGTGGTTGTGCACACCCACCTGTGCGCGGTACCACTTACGCCATGCGTCAAACCCGCATGCGCGCGAATGCGTCGGTCCGGCTCTCCTCCAGCCTCGCCGCACGCCCGTCTGGCCTGACGGCGTGCGAGCAGGCGTGTTGTCGCGGCACTGGTGTCTCCCCACTCCAGTAAGCCGTGCAACCGCGCTACCCGCCGGGTAGGCAATCCCGAAGGTCCCCCATGTCCGCAGAGAGTGTGCAGGCGCTGCTCGAATGCTCGGTCACCGAGCTGACCGGGCGGTTCGTCACCCAGGCGCAGCCCGTCCCCCAGGGTCTGCTGGAGGCGCTGGAAGCAGACCCCCGTCAGGGTGCACAGACGCTCGCGCGCAAGCTGCGCTCGCGTCAGGAGAAGAACCGGGCGGAGGGTCAGCGGCTGCGGCACCTGCTGAAGTTCGAGACGGAACTGTGGGAGCAGGGCCTGTTGAAGGTCGCGGGCGTGGACGAGGCGGGCATGGCGCCACTCGCGGGCCCCGTCGTCGCGGCGGCGGCCATCCTGCCCCGGGGTTACAAGCTCAAGGGGCTGGACGACTCGAAGAAGATCCTGGACCCGGACAAGCGCGAGGCATTGGCGGAAGCCCTCAAGCGCGACGTGGTGGCGTGGGCGGTGGGCCGGGCGGAGGTGGAGGAGATTGATCAACTCAACATCTACCACGCGGGTCTGCTGGCCATGCGGCGCGCGGTGGAGGGGTTGGGGCTGACGCCCGACTACGTGCTGGTGGACGCGCGCACGATTCCCCAGTGCCCGGCTCCGCAGCGCGGCATCATCAAGGGCGACTCGCTGTCGTTGAGCATCGCGGCGGCGTCCGTGCTGGCGAAGACGACGCGCGACCGGCTGATGGCTCAGTTGGACGCGCAATATCCCGGCTACGGCCTGGCGGCGCACAAGGGCTACCCCACCGCGCAGCATGTGCAGGCCATCCAGGCCCTGGGAGTGCTGCCCATCCACCGCCGGAGCTTCGGTCCGGTGCGCGAGGCGCTCGGACTGGCGCAGCCCTCCGGGCCCGTCCCGATGCAATCCGAGCTGTTCGCCGCTACTCCTGCTCCGATGGCGAAGCGATGAGCGCGGACAAGGACATCGACGGGTGGTTGGCGGAGCGGGGCGTCACGCTGATGGACGCGCGTGCGCGGGCGAGGGGCGTGTTGGAGGAGGCAGGGCTCACGCGGCCGGGCAAGGCGCGGATGAGTGAGCCCAAGCTCCTGCGAGCGGCCGAGGTGCTGGCCGAGCGCTTCTTCCAGGTGTGCGCGGATCCCGGTTGCATCCAGGTGGCCTCGGCGAGCGGCCGGGAGCCTTTGCGTGTCGAGCCCCGAAGCCACTGCGCGCGGTGCGGCGGTTCCGCCAACCGGCGCGCGGAGGTTGCGTTCCTGGAGATGTGCCATCAGCGCGGCGTGCAGCGCGTGGTGGTGGTGGGTGGCTCGCCCGCGGTGCGTGAGGAGCTGGAGGCGAAGCTGAGCGGCCCCATCTCCCTGCGCATGGTGGACGGCACGGAGCGCCGCACGGCGGACCGCGCGAAGAGCGACCTGGAGTGGGCGGACCTGGTGCTGGTGTGGGGCGCCACGGAGCTGCACCACAAGGTGTCCACCCACTACACGCACCTGGCGTCCTCGCACCACCGCAAGGTGGTGCACGTGGTGCGCCGGGGCGTGGCCGCGCTGCTGGACGAGGCGATGGTCCATCTGCAGCGAGCGCGCTAGGAAGCAAGGCGCACCTTGGAAGGAGGCTCCCGTTTCTGGCGCCTCCCCGAGCCGATTCGCATGTTGCCGGCAGGAGGCCGCATGCGGAGGAAAGCACAGACATCCCGGGCACGGACAGGCAAGGCCCGCCAGCGGAAGGCCCCTGCCGGCTATAGCCGAGCGAAGGGGGCGAGCCTCCCGTTGAAGGGCTACACGCTGCCCGCGGTGGACCTGAAGCGCGGCTCGAGTGGCACGGGGGTGAGACAACTCCAGACCGCGCTGGTGAAGCTGGGCCACATGACCCAGGCGCAGATGAACACGGGCCCTGGCACATTCGGTGCCCAGACGGAAGGCTCGCTCAAGAAGTTCCAGAAGGCGCACGGCGTGGATGCCATTGGCGTCTATGGCCCGGAGACGCGCGCGGCGTTCAAGGCATTGGGTGCGACCCTGGGTGGCGCGGAGACGCCCCCCACCCCGGCGCCAGCAGGGCTCCGCGAGAAGATCGTCGCGGAGGGACTGTGGGGGGCCGCCAACCAGGACCGGATCCACTACGCGCAGATACGCCCGATCGACGGCATCCGGCTGCGCCACAAGCTGCCGCTCGACATCGACTGCTCGGGCTTCGTGACGCTTTGCTACAGGTGGGCGGGCGCTCCCGACCCCAATGGCAACCGTTTCAGCGGAGCGGGGTACACAGGCACGCTCGAAGCCCACATGCTTCACATTCCGTTGTCCCAGGTCCAGCCAGGGGACCTCTGCCTCTGGCAGGGAAAGCATGTGTCATTGGTCATCCAGGGCGGCGCGGATCCCCTGCTCATCTCCCACGGCTCGGAATCCGGCCCCTACGCAATCCGGACGTCGGCCCAGAAGAAGTGGTACCCGGCGGGGACGCGCCTCATCTGGCTCACCTCTCCCCTGAAAGTGAAGGAGGGCCTGAAGAGCGCGCGGAGGACGCCCAGCCGCGAGGACAAGGCGCGCGGGGACCCTCCCGCGGAGGAAGGGCTCTTTGAGACTGGCATGGCAATGTGAGCGCGAAAAACGACATGATGGATGCCTGGAGATGCAACCCCCAGGAGTCCTGCGTGCGAAGCCTCTCATTCCGGTTCCCCCGTCTCGTCTCGACGCTTGTCGTGCTGGGCGGTTGTGAGCGTCAGGAGAAGCCACCCGCGCCCACGCGGTCCGAGCCTGCGCCGGTCAAGGCCAGCACGCCCGCGCCGGCCACGCCTTCGCGGAGCACCACCGAGCAGGAGCTGCGCGAGCGGCTGCGGTGCGAGGCGCTCCTGGGCCTCAGTGGGCTGTTGGCGGGCCAGAAGGAGTTCTTCGGGGAGAAGGACGCCTGGACCCCGGACGTCACACGACTCCCCACCCCGGCGGCGTGCGCGGATGGCAGCCGCGTGCCCGCGCCGGACGCCACCTGGCTCGCGGGTTGCCACTTCCGCTATGCGGTCTCGGTGGCTGGCTCGACGCCCGACGACAGCACCTTCAGCGTGCGCGCGGTGGGCGTGGGCGGACTCGCCGAAGGGTTCACGTACACCCTGACGCATGGGTACGCGGACAGGAAGCTCGTGCGCGTGTGGCCCTCGGAGCTCGTCCTCGAGGAGTGCCATGGCGTGCGCAGGCCGGAGGGGACGCCCCTGCCAGCCCCGCTGTGCGAGGGCGCCAGCAACCTGAAGGCGCTCTTCACGGCCGAGAAGGCGTACTTCGGGGAGAAGGACCGCTTTTCGGAGAGCGCCGCCGTGGTGGGCTTCCTTCCGGAGCCCTGCCTCGATGGCTCCCGAGTTCCGGTGCCCGATGACACGTGGATCGCGGGCTGTCACTTCATCTACCGCGCCGAGGTCTCAGGCACGGCGCCGGAGCAGACCTTCCGCCTCACCGCGCGCGGAATGAGCGGCCCCGTGGTGGAGCAGAAGCTGACGCTGGACTCCCAGTACACCTGGAGCCCAGCCGATCCAGGCTGCGCGCCCTGACGTGTTGAATCTTTCGTCGCCCGTCACGTAGATGGGAGCCGTGCGGCGTCGGACCGCGCGCCCGCTTCGTCACGGAAGCGGGCGCGCCCCGGGATGACTTCCAGCTCGACGGCATCCGAATTAATCCCATTTAACTCGCCGGCCGGTGCCCCGAACGCTTTCATCACCCCATCCGCATGGTGCTGTCTCGCCGTGTAGAGGGGGAAGTGACACATGTTTTCTGATGGAATCCGCCGTGCCCTGGGGCCTGTGCTGCGCACCGTCGCGAACACCGCCGTGGAGAAGGCGGTCGCGCCGCCGCTCCAGCCCGCCGCCAAGGCCGTCGCGAACTTCGCCGTGTCCTCGTTCGAGCGCGGAACCTCGCCAAGGGTCGTGCTGAATCCGCCGCCTGTCGTCGTGCAACGGCCGCCGGCCGACCTGACGCCGCCGAACGCGCAGGGAGACGGAAAATCGGGTGAGGGGGACTGGCTGAACGTCTCATCGTCTGACGGCGTCTACCTGCGTCCGGGGCCGAGCGCGGAGTCCGGGCAGAGCGTCCTCTACGGGACGGGAACGAAGCTGAAGGTCATCGCGCCGCCGGACAACAGCGCCGCGGTCCAGGGGGAGTTCGTCTACGTCCAGGATGCCCGCGGACGACAGGGCTGGGTCCGCGCGGCGAAAACCAGTGAGATGAGCACGGACGAGGTCGCGAAGTATCGGGCCGCTCGCCACCAGTCGGACGCCGCGGACACGTATCAGGACATCTACGTCAACCAGTTCGACGCCGAGACGCAGGTGGGAGGCGATGGCAGGAACGCCAACTGCGGCCCCACCGCCACGCTCATGGCGTTTCTCAACGAGGGGCTCGTCATCCCCTCCATCCCCGGCATCACGCACAACGGCACGGCCGGCGCGGATGTGCAGGCAGTGCGCTACTGGGGCAATACCGCGAGCGATAAAGGCAGCGACGGCGTGACGACCAACGCCGCGGGGGAGACGGTGTACTCGCTGACGACGGAGAACTCCCAATACACCGGCTTCCAGGACGTGAAGAACGCGGTGACGGCCGCGCGCGGAAGCTGGGCGAAGGTGGGCGCGAACTCGGAGAGCATCAAGGAGGCCATCGACGCCGGAATGTCGGTGGTCATCTCCGGGAACTTCGTCGAGACGCCCGCGCAGGCCCCGGAGGGCTCCGAGAACGCCGACCCGGTGCTCAAGAGCGACACCTGGGCTCAAGGCGGCGGTGCCCAGGAGCACCTGGTCGCGGTGGTGGGCGTGACGCCGGAGGGCAACTTCATCGTGTGCGACCCCGCGGTCGACGTCCGCACGCCCATCGAGGTCACGCCCGAGGAGTTGGACGCCTTCATGCGCGGCAACGCGGGCGCCATCGGCATCTACGATCCGACACCCGGCCCCCGTTCAGGGGCGTAGGGGCGCCCACCCGTCCATCTCCGGATTGAATCTTCCTTCGACCGTCACGTAGATGGGAGGCGTGCGGCATCAGGCCCGCACCTCTCCTCGGGGGACAAACGGATGAACAGGAAGCTCGGCGCGGCGGTGTTCATGATGGTGGCATGTGCCTTCGGCCCGATGACGGCCGTCGCACAGGAGGGCTCGGGCAATATCGACATCACCGGCAATGACGAGACAGCGACCCACGCATGTACGCCGGGCAGCACGGTGGAGATCACCGGCAACTCCAACACCGTGACGCTGACCGGCGACTGCAAGAGCGTCGAGGTGAACGGCACCGACAACAAGGTGAAGGTGGAGGCCACCGGTGCCATCTCCGTGACGGGGACCTCCAACTCCGTCACCTGGAAGCGCGGTCACGGCAAGTCGAAGCCGAAGATCAGCCGCACCGGCGTGGACAACAAGATCACGCAGGAGAAGTAGCCGTCGGCCCCCGCGCCCGCTTCGTCATTGAAGCGGGCGCGTTGGGGCAGCGCTCAAGGGGACGCGGAAGGCGCCGCGTCCTCGCCAAGCAACAGCTGCCGCACGATGGGCACCGGCGGGTAGCCATGGGAGACCACGGCGTCGTGGAAGCGCTGGAGGCTGAAGTCCCTCCCCCACTTCACCTTCGCCTCCTCACGCAGTTCCATCAGCATCTTCTTGCCCAACGCGTACACCAGGTACGTCGGGTCGGACGTGCCACGGCGCGCCTCGCGCTCCGCGTTGATGCGCGTCATGTACGCCTCCTTCTCGAAGAGGCTCACGGCCTGGTCGTACGTCATCCCGCGCGTGTGCAGGGACAGGCCCGCCACGTAGCGCGCCAGCCGCTGGAGGTAGAGCGCCAGCTGGTTCAGGCGCAGCCGGTCCGCCTGCGGACCCGTGCCGCCGTAGCCCTCGTCCAGCATCATCTGCTCCGTGTACAGGCCCCAGCCTTCGCTGAAGGAACCTGAACCCAGCAGCCGGCGCACCTTGGACTGGATGCGGTTCGTCCACAGGAACTGCACGTAGTGCCCCGGGTACGCCTCGTGGATGGAGACCAGCGGCAGCGCGTAGCGGTTGTAGAAGCTCATGTGCTGCTCGGCCTGCTCCGCGCTCCACGCCGGGTCCGGCGGCGTCACGTAGTAGTACGCCTCCGTCGCCTTCATCTCGAACGGGCCGGGCGTGCTCATGCTCGCGAAGGACAGCGCGCGGCTGAACACCGGCGTCTCCGCCACCTTCGCGCGCACCTCACTGGGCACGGTGATGATGCGGTGGTCGATGAGGAACTGGCGGATGTCCTCCAGCGTCGCCGTGGTGGTGGACACCAGCTCCGCGCCCGCCGGGTGCTCCTTGCCCAGCTCGCGGTACACGTCCATGGGCGCCTTGCCCGGGGCAATCCGCGCGGCCACCGCACTGAACTGCTCCTGCGTGCGCTTCATCTCCGCGCGCCCCCAGGCCAGCAGCGAGTCGATGCTGTCCGTGACGCCTTCCTCGTACTGGAGCTTCTGGCGATACGTCGCCTCACCGATGGCGAAGTCCCCGTTCGAGCGGGCCAGCAGGTCGTCCTGCAGGAAGCGGATGTAGCCATCGATGGCCTCCAGGCACCGCGCCTGCGCGCGCTTGAAGTCGTCCTGGAGCGCGGCGTCCTGCACCGGCGCGAAGGCCTGCGGCAGCGTCTGCGCGTAGAGCGAGCGCGTGCCCTTCGCCTGCTCCAGGGCGATCTCCGTCCACAGCTTCGGCGGGTTCTTCAAGTTCGCCGGGGCCGCCGCGAAGACCGCCGGCACCACCGCCATGCGCTTCACCGCCGAGCGCATCCGCTCCTCCAGCGGCGCGAAGTCGCGGTTGATGAGCTGGTACACGGCGTTGGACGCGAAGCCCAGGTAGGCGTTCGGGTTGCGCTCCCACGAGCGCACCGTCTCCAGGTCCAGGATGCGCGCGCGGAGGTGATTCTCCAGGATGTCGTAATCAGCCCGGTCACCGGGCGGCAGCGCGGCGCGGTCCACTGCCTTGGGCAGCGCCGCCAGCCGGTCCTTGAGGAATGCCAGATGCGACGCGCGATCCTCGGGCCGGAAGCCACGCAGCTCGCCGTCATACGTGTGCACGCCCGCGGAGGTGGCGGACATGGGCGAGCGGCGGAAGTGCTCCTCGAAGTACGCGTCCACGAACCCTCGCAGCGCCACCTGTGAGGAGGACTCCGAGGGCGCGGCGGCCTGCACGTCGTCCCGGGCCGCGGGGCGGGACGTGGTGCAGCCAGGGGACAGCAGCAGCAACGCGGCGAGGACGCTCGGGGTTCGCAGTGCGTTCATGGAGCCTCTGGGGGAAGGAGACGCGGGGAGCGTCGCCCATGGCCCCTTGCACGACAAGCGACCCGGAGAGTTGACATGGACCTGTCAAATTGACAGGTTCCTGCCAATGCCACCGTTGACCCCAAAAGCAGAGACCTTCAGTGCCCTGGTCCTGGAGGTGTTCCAGTTGAATGGGTTGCTGCTCCAGGCTGGAGACCGGCTGAGCGCTCCGGCGGGACTGACGAGCGCCCGCTGGCAGGTGCTGGGCGTCATCGACCATGGCCCCGCCACGGTCGCGGCCGTGGCGCGCACGATGGGGCTCGCGCGGCAGAGCGTGCAGCAGACGGCGGACGCGCTCGCGAGCGACGGGTTCGTGGAGTTCGTCGACAACCCGCACCACCAGCGGGCGAAGTGCGTCGCCCTCACGGCCGCCGGTCGCCGAGCCTTGCGCAAGGTCGAGCAGGCGCATGCCACGTGGGCGGACCGGCTTGGCGCGAGCCTGCCCCCGGCGCTTCTCGCCGCGGCGGTCGAGGGCGTCCGCGAAGCGCGCCTGCGGCTCGAAGAGGACCTGACCGAAGCGGAGCGCTCCCATGAAAAGTGACGCCAGCATCCCCCTGCTCCCCTGCGTGGAGCTCGCGTCGACGCTCGAGTTCTACGCGCTGCTCGGGTTCGAGGTGACGTACCAACAACGGGCACCCAATCCCTACGCGGCGACACAGCGGGGAGGTGCGCAGCTCCACTTCTTCGGCCTGAAGGGATTGGATCCGCTGAAGGCCTTCAGCAGCTGTCTGGTCATCGTGGACGAGGTCGAGGAACTGCACGCGCGCTTCCTCGACGCGCTGCGGAAGGCCTATGGGCGGACTCCCGTCCGGGGACTTCCACGCATGACTCGCATGCGGAAGGGACAGTCGCGCTTCACCCTCACCGACCCCTCCGGCAATTCGCTCATGTTCATCCGCCGGGATGAACCCGACGGTTATGGCGATGACGGGAACACACCCACCTCCATCCTCGGCAAGGCCCTCAAGACGGCCCGGCGTCTGCGCGACTTCAAGGGCGATGACGCCGCCGCCGCGAAGGTCCTGGATGCCGCGCTCAAGAAGCCGGACGCGGGGACGGAGAAGGAACGGGAACAGGCGCTCGCGGACCGCGCGGAGCTGGCCGTGGCCCTGGGGGAAGTGTCCGCCCTCCTGCGTCCCTGAAAGACGCCAGCGCTTCCTGAAGCGACGCATTTCTCTGCTCGCGCGGGCGTCCCCGCCCCCGGGCTGTCGCGGCATGGCACCTGCAAATCCAAAGGCAAGCACCTCCAGCCCCATTGCTTGCCGAGGTCCCATGGCCGCCAACTACAAGAAGTTCTTCGCTGGCTCCCGCAACATCCCGAAGGGCATCTCGCTCGGATATCCCGTCCCCGGTCCGCAGGAGGCCAGCGCGGATCAAATCGCCGGACAGGCGTTCTTCGCCACGCCGAACGACTGGAGCGACATCCAGGCCTCGGCCTATGACTTCATCGTGATTGGCACCGGGCCCACCGGGGTGGCCTTCATCGAGCAGACGCTGAAGCACAACCCGAACGCGCGCATCATGGTGCTGGAGCGGGGCGGCTTCTGGTTGCCCACGCACTACCAGATGCTCCCGCTCGCCTTCCAGGCCGCGACCGGCTCACCGCCCACCACGTACCCGTGGACGCGCACGACACGGATGGCGACCACGGAGCTGGAGTTCTTCCAGGCCGGCTACATCCCCGTGCTGGGCGGACGATCCACCTACTGGAGCGCCTGGTGCCCCGCCCCGACTCCCGACCTGATGCGCGACTGGCCGCAGGAGCTGATCGACGTCACGCTCCAGCCGGGCTTCTGGGATCGCGCCCGCGCGTTCCTGCACGTCACCACGATGGACAAGGTCCACGACGGCGTCTACGGCAGCCTCCAGCATCAAATCGATGTGAACCTCCGGGAGAACTTCAAGCGCTACGTGCCCTCGGCGGAGAGCGCGTTCCCGGCCCCCATCGCCGTGGGCCATACGCCCTGGAAGGGCGTGAAGTTCTACAAGTACTCCACCGTCGGCACGCTGCTGGACCTGCAGCAATCGCAGAAGGCGCTGGCGGCCCAGGGCCAGGGACAGCCCCTGACCATCGTCGACCACTGCGTCGTGGACCGCCTGGTGCATGACGGCCATGGAACGGTGACCGCTCTGGAGACCACCCGCGGCCCGCTGGCGGTGAGCTCGGCGAAGGTCGTGCTGGCGATGGGGACCATCCCGCCCGCGACGCTGCTGATGAACTCCTTCAAGGAGGCCCTGCCGAACATCGGCAAGCGTTACACCGGCCACTTCATGTCTCACATCACGGCGCGCGTGAAGCGCTCGGCGTTCAAGGACCTGGCCGCGCTGGAGATTGGCGCCACCTACCTGGATGGCAAGGCGCCCAATGGCTTGCAGTATCACGTGCAGACCAGCGCCTTCGCCTCCGCGAACCCGGAGGCCGACGAGAGCACCATCGCCCACGAGGCCCCGGACGCGGCGGCCGTCGCGTCGATGGCGCAGCTGAAGGGCTCCGAGGATTACGTCGTGTTCGTCTGCGCGACCCTGGGAGAGGTGAGCGAGAAGAATCCCGACAACTGGATCCGCATGAACGGCGGCACCGACCCCGCCACCAACATCACCCTCCAGCTCCAGCCCGGCGTGCAGGACCACCACCTGTGGGACGTGCTCGACGAGGCGACCTACCAGTCCATCGACGTCATGGCCGGGCGTGCCGGGTGCTCGGACCCGGAGGTCGAGTACTGGGTCGACGACGCGAGCGGCAACGGCGGCCGTTGGCAGTCGGAGCGGCCGGACCGGAAGAAGATCCGCCTGAACATCATCGTGCACGAGGCCTCGCCGCTGTGGATGGGCAAGGACCCGGCGACGTCGGTGGTCGGCCTGGATTACCGGCCACACGGCGTCCACAACGTCTACGTGACGGGCGGCGCGCTCTTCCCCACTTCGGGCTCGTGGAACCCCACGCTGACCATGTGCGGACTGGCGCAGGACCTGGCGGACCGCCTGCGCGGTTGAGCGGTGTGAAGTAGCGCGGCTCGGCGGTGGGCCCGGCCGCGCCCTGCATCTTCTTGCCCGCGACGGCCATCACCGCGACCAGGACGGTGAACATCAGGTGCAGCACGCCGAGCGGCTTGAGCACCATCTGTCCCGCTCGCGTCTGCCCCGCCTGCACCCGGTCCACCTCGGGCTGGCGCTCACTCTGGATTCTCTCGAAGACCGCCGCGTCCAGCGGCCGGCCTTCATGAATGGCATCCAGCAGGTGGTTGGCGGCCACGAACGTGTCCTTGATGGCCAGGTTCAGCCCCTGCCCTCCCGACGGCGACATGGTGTGCGCCGCGTCTCCCAGGAAGAGGACCCCGGGGGCATGCCACCGCTTCACCCGGTCCACGAGGATCCGCAGCACCTGCCACTCCGTGTGCTCATCGAGCTTGCGTTCCACATGGGGCCGGAGCCTCTCCGGCACCGTGGGCAGCAGCCGCCGGCGCAGCTCCGGGAGGTCCTTGCGCAGCCCGTTGAGGTCGCCCGGCTCGCTGAAGGCGACGTGCAGCCGGTGCCGCGTGGAGGGCTGGAAGACAACCACCCGCCCCTTGCCGAACAGGTGCACCTGGAGCGACGTGGGCAGTGCCTCCGGTGCATCAGCGAGATCGAAGCGCAGCCAGAGCGCGTCGGCCGTCGACTCGAACTGCTCGATCTCCAAGCCGCAGGACTTGCGCAGGTGGCTGTTGCGTCCGTTGCACACGATGAAGAGGTCTCCGTCGACGCGCTCCTCCACGCCGTCGCGGCGGGTCCTCAGCGCGACCACGCGCCCCTCCTCCTGCACGGCGTCCAGCACCGTGGTGCCGAAGTCCATGCGGTAGTGGGGATGACGCAGGCATTGCTCGTGGAGCAGCGCGAGCATCCCGGGCTGCGACACCACGGCCCCCAGCTCCCGGGGACCGGGCACGCGGACCGTGCGGCGCTCGCCCACGTACATGACCCGCTCGATGTCCAGCAGGGCCTGCCCCCGCTCGAGCAGCGCGGTGAAGAACTCCGCGCGCTTCAGTGCTTCGACAACCGGCGCCTGCAGGAGCTCGCCGCGGAACTCGCGTTCGAAATCCGGATGGCGCTCCAGGACACGGACCGGAACACCGTTCGTGACCAATTGATACGCGAGGACCATTCCGGCGGGACCACCGCCCACGATGACAATGCGAGGAGGCTTCATGGCGGCCCTTCTACCGGACCTGCTCCTCCTCCGATGTCGTCCGTTCAGCCATGTCGAGTGCGCTCAGGACAGGCGACCCGGACGACGTGCGCGTGACGTGCCCACCCACCGTGCGGATTCAATCCGGCTTGACTCCACCCATCCCCCCTGCGCCCAGGCGAGCTGAAACAGCAGGCCCGGGCCACGTGACGCGGCCCGGGCCTCTGGATGAAATGGCTCCCGCTCAGAACGCGCGCAGGCCGAGCGCGTAGGTGGAGATGGACGCCGCGGAGGCGCTCTCGTGGTCCTTCGACGCGGCCGCGCAGCCCGAGTTCACCGGCTTGATGCGCCAGAGCATGTTGCCCGCGCCGCTCCAGTTGACGAACGCCCCGCAGCCGCTGAGCGCATAACCACTGCTCAGGCCCACCATGTAGCTGGGGTGAGAGACTACCGACGACGTGCCGCTGTTGACGACGTTGCCGATGGTGCCCACGCCCGGGATGGTGCCGTTGATGCCAATGGCATACGCCGTCGCCGAGGCAGGCGACGAATTGGTGTGGTCCTTCGAGCGCACGCGCCAGGACGTGGAGGTCGAGGGCGCCGAGGCGGTGGCCAGGTTGCCCGAGCCGCTCCAGTTCACCCGGATGCCGCCGCCCGCCAGCACGTAGCCCGCCGGCAGGGACGCGGTGACGTCAGGGTGCGCGACCGTGCCGCTCGTCGCCGTGCTGACGGCCAGGTAGGTGCGCAGCTGCGCCGGGGTCAGCCCCGCGACCTTCAGGCCAATGACCCACGCGCGCACCTGCGCGGGGTCCGCGATGAGGTGATCCTTGGCCGACACCAGCCACGAGGTCAGCCCCGTATCGGGGTACGACGCGGTCAGCAGGTTGCCCGAGGGGCCCTCCTTGCCCTCGCCGCCACCGCCAATCACCACGAAGTCGCTGGGGACGGTCACCGTGAAGTTGGTGGTCGTCCCGGCGCTCGTCGTCGCATAGCGCTCGAAGACCGCGATGGTGAGCTTGCCGCTGGTGTCCGTCTGCCGGAACAGCTCGACCGCGCCGCCGCAGCTCACGCCCACCGCGGCGAAGGCCGACGCGACGTTGGAGACATTGAAGCCGTAGTCCTGCGCCGCGGTCTGCACACCGCACGCGCCCTGGTTGAAGTCCGTGCTCGGGCCCCAGTACAGGTCATTGGCGCGAGCAAAGACCTGGAACGCCTTCACCGTGCCCCAGCCCGGCGTGGTGGCCAGCAGGTAGAAGGCCTTGTTGTACACGCCGGACGAGTAGTGCACGTCCAGACCGTTGTAATAGTTGGAGGCATGGCCGATGGAGCGACCGTCCTGTGGCGGGTTGGCCATGTAGCGAAGCGCCCCGCTGCTCTTGAAGATTTCAGCGCCGACGAGGAAGTCATTGGTGCCGCGCATGTAGTACTCGGCGGCCTCGCCCGCGATGTCCGAGTAGGCCTCGTTGATGCCGCCGGACTGGCCTGAGTAGATCAACCCGGAGTTCTGCTCGGTGAAGCCGTGGGACACCTCGTGCGCGCCGACGTCCAGGCTGACCAGCGGGTAGAACGTCGAGTACCCGTCGCCGAACGTCATCGCCGAGCCGTTCCAGAACGCGTTCTCGTAGTTGCTGCCGTAGTGCACCCGCATCGTGAGCTGGAAGGTGAGCGGGGCCTTGCCCACGTAGGCCTGATACATGTTGAAGATGACGCTGCCGAAGTAGTGCGCGTCATTGAGCGGCGAGTACGCTCCGTTGATGTTCTTCACCGTGTTGCGGGGACACGTATAGGAGAACGGGGTGGAGCCGCTGGTCCCGCCGTTGAGGTTCACGGTCTGGACGTTGGCGTTGGTCATCGTGCACGTGGTGCCGGACTGGGCCACGTCCATGTAGCCGTAGTTCGTGCCGTACTCGTACTGGCCTGTCTTGACGTTGCCGCCAGGGCCCGTGCCGATGAGCACGTGTTGCAGGTTCTCCCACTGCTTGAGCACCCGGCCCCCCTCCGCGTCGACGATGACCATGGGCCGCGTGGGCGCCCCGCCACCGACGAGGTCCGCGAAGTAGCTGACGACGTAGGCCTTGTGGGCGCGGCCGTCGTCGTCAACGTAGATCATCAACTCGGAGCGCTCGTTCTCGACGAGCATGGCGCGCACGCGGTTGCCCAGACTGGCCCCCTTGGCGATGTCCAGCGCCTCCGCGGCGGACAGCCGGGGCGCCCCCGCCGGGATGTCCCGCTCCAGACCAGTGACCTTGCGCCCGAACAGCGCGCGCAGCTCCCCGTTGGCGTCCTCATTGACGATGACGTGCTCGCCGAAGATGGGCAGGCCCCGGAAGGTCTGCTGGTAGCGGTGGGTGCTGACACCGTGGTCGCTGACGCTGTCGAGCAGGGTCAGTCCCGAGTTCGCGTCGAGGCCCAGCGCCTGCGCGTGGCGGGCAGGCTCACGGTCGGCGCCACCCATGAGGAAGGTGGCCGCGTGCCGCTGGCGGATCGCCCCCAACTCCTCCTGTTGCAGGTCGACACGGCTCGCCGCGGAGGCGGAGCCAGCGGCCAGCATCGACGTCAGGGCCGCGGCAAGGGCTGGGTTCTGGAGAAGGGATTTCACGTCTGATACTCCTGGAGAGCGCGGTTGCGACCGCCGCGAGATGCAGCGCGAAATAACCGCCATCCGAGAACAAGCCTAAAAAGCAGAAACACCGGACGTCAACAGCCCTCCCGCACTCCAAGTACGGCCCCGGCTGTCATATGACACACATGTCATGATTGTGACGCTGGAGCATGGCGCTCAGGCCCCACGTCCCTCTGAGAGTGCGTGGCATTGCGATTGCTCTGCGTCGCGCCACCCGGCGTTCCCGTACGCCCGGAACCTTCACGCCTGCCCGAGGAAGCCATGCGTCCAGCCCGTCCCTCCGTCTTCGAGCGAATCCCCACCGCGACCCGCGCCTGGGCCTCGCGCCTGGTGCTGCTGCTGGCCTGCGCCAGCGTCGTGGCCACGTCGCGAGCCCAGTCTGAAGACGTGGCGTCCCCGGTCCACACCGGCACGCCCTTCCGCCTGACGGCGGAGACCGACAAGGTCACGCGCACGCTGGTCGTCCGGACCTCCGCGAAGGAGAAGTTGTCGGATCCGGTGGAAGGCGAGCTGCACATCCAGGCCAAGGCCAAGTGGACGCCGGGTGCCCCCACCCAGACGCCGCAGCCGTCGCTGGCGATCAGCTTCCTCGACGGGGAGCTCACCTACGGAGGCCAGTCCGGCGTCCTCGAGCCCGACGTCGCCGTGACGGTGGAGAACGTGGCGTACTTCGGCGGGAACTGCGCGCAGAATCAAGGCTGCGAGTGGACCGTGCAGGTCGTTTTCGACGTCCGATCCAACTCGGACTCCGGCACCATCGAGGCCCCCGGCACGGTCGACGTGGAGTGGACGGCCCAGGGCTTCGCGCACGTGCTGGACGACTCCAGTGTCCCCAAGGGTTTCACCGTGAGCCTTTCCGAGCCCTGACGCCCCCTGGCATCAAGGTGCTGCCGCTGAAGCCTTGATGAAGTCGATGAACGCCCGGAGCGGCGCGGGCACGAAGCGCCGCCCGGGGTAGTAGAGGAAGGGCCCCGGGAAGGGCTGCCACCAGGGTTCGAGGACGGGAACCAGGGCGCCGCTGTCCAGGTACGGACGCAGCCAGTCCTCGAAGAGGTGCACGATGCCGGTGCCCGCGAGCGCGGCGTCGACGGCGAGGTCCGTCGCCCCACCCGCCCTCACGATGAGCGGTCCCGAGGGCTCGACCGTCACCACCTCGCCGTCTCGTTCGAACTCCCAGAGCGTCATCGCGCCGCTCGCGAAACGGCCGCGCAGGCACGCATGCCGCAGCAGGTCCCGGGGATGTTCCGGCCGTCCATGCCGCTCCAGGTACGCCGGGGCCGCGGCCGTGGCGTGGCGCTGGACGCGAGGCCCGATGGGCACCGCGATCATGTCCTGCTCCAGCCGCTCGTCGTAGCGGATGCCCGCGTCACAGCCGGCCGCGATGACATCCACGAAGCTGTCCTCGGTGATGACCTCCAGTTCGATGTCGGGGTACGCGGCGAGGAACGGCGGGACGATGCGCGGCAGCACCAGCCGTGACGCGCTGATGGGCACGTTGAGGCGCAACACGCCCGCGGGCCGGTTGCGGAAGCCGTTCACCACGTCGAGCGCGGCCTCCATCTCCGTCAGCACGGGCGCCAGGCGCTCCAGCAGGCCCTCTCCGGCTTCGGTGGGGACAACACTGCGCGTCGTGCGGTTGAGCAGGCGGACGCCCAGGCGTTCCTCCAGCCGGCGGACCGCGTCGCTCAGCGAGGACGCGCTGCTCCCGCTCAGGCGGGCACCCTCGCGGAAGCTGCGGGCCCGCGCCACCACCACGAAGGCGTTCAAATCACCCAGGTCGACCTTCACTGTTCGCCACTCCGCACAACCTGTACGGGTCGTGCCCCGTTATGCAGAAAGTCCACGGTGGCTATGCATGCTCCATCTCAAAAGGAGATGGAGCATGCCCGGTATCGACTCATCCAGCACCTTCCCCCTCGGGGGCCACCCCGTGAAGCGCCTCGGCTATGGGGCCATGCAGCTCGCGGGACCCGGCGTCTTCGGCCCGCCGAAGGACCCGGACGCGGCCCGTGCCGTGTTGCGCGAGGCCGTGGCCCGCGGGGTGAACCACATCGACACCAGCGACTACTACGGCCCGCACGTCACCAACCAGATCATCCGCGAGGCGCTCACGCCCTACGCCGACGGCCTCGTCATCGTCACCAAGATTGGCGCCCGGCGCGGCAATGACGGTTCCTGGCTCCCGGCATTCTCAAAGGAAGAGCTGACGCAGGCCGTGCACGACAACCTGCGCAACCTGGGACGGGACGTGCTGGACGTGGTCAACCTGCGCTTCATGTTCGACACGCACGGGCCCGCCGAAGGGCCCATCGAAGAGGCCCTCACCGTCCTCGCCGACCTCCAGCGCCAGGGCCTGGTGCGCCACATCGGGCTGAGCAACGTCACCGCCAAACAAGTCGCCGACGGACGGCGCATCGCGGACATCGTCTGCGTGCAGAACCACTACAACCTCGCGCACCGGCACGACGACGCGCTCATCGACTCGCTCGCGAAGGACAAGATCGCCTACGTGCCGTTCTTCCCGCTGGGAGGCTTCAGCCCGCTGCAGTCGTCCACGCTGTCCGCCGTGGCGGCCCGCCTGAACGCGACGCCCATGCAGACCGCGCTGGCGTGGCTGCTGCGCCGCTCGCCCAACATCCTCCTCATCCCCGGCACGTCGTCCGTCGCGCACCTGAAGGAGAACCTGGCCGCGGCCGAGCTCACGCTGCCGGATGATGCGCTCAAGGAGTTGGAGTCCGTGGCGAGCCCGAACGCCTGACCTCCCGTGGCGCCTCCCGGCCGTGGCGCATCTCCGCCGCGGCCTGGGGCAACCCCAGTCCTGGAGCTCGGCTCAACAGCGCCCCACTGTAAGGTTTGACGGTGATGGCAACCGAAACGTCCACCACCGAACAGTCGTCCAAAAACCAGACTTCCAGGCGCCAGCCGCAATTGACGAAATCCTTCAGGCTGAACGATTGTGATTGCGCACCTCAGTCAGCGTCTTGGAGGACACATCATGAAGAGCAAGCGCCCACTTCGGTTGAGTGTTCCGCTGATAGCCGCCATGGCATTCCCCGGATGCAATGAAGATCCAGCGCCAGTCGAGCTCAACCCCTCATCACTCACCGAAGCGCAACGGTCCCTCCAGCAGATCGATCAACTCTATGAGTCGGATCCCGCGGCTGCCCTGGACGCCGCGCAGCGACTGCGTCCGAAGCTCGACGAGCTCAATCACTTGATTACGCGGGTCGAGACGTCACCGAACCATTACGTTGAGTTCTATGATTTGCAGCCCGGCGGCATCCTCCTCGCGGAGCGCGGACCCGCGGGAGACGGACGCATCCTGGGTGAATCAGGGATTGCCGATCACTCAGCCGTCGAACTCTATCGGCAGTTGACGGGCGGCGCCACGCCGCCAGAAGCCCTGGTCAAGGCCGAGCGCCTCGTGACGCCTCCTGATGACGCCCACGTTCTCGCGAGGGACGAGGCGGATCCCAACCTGAAGTCCTCAGGGGCCTTCGCCTTGGATCGCGGTGCGCAGCGGGGGGACGGCCTCGCGTCCGTCACCCAATCCCTGGGGAGCGGCGACGGCGTCGTCTTCAGGGACCAGTACTGCTTCAAGGCCGGGGACTTCTTCAATTGCCTGCCCAACATCACAGGCGACACCTGGGCATCCGCCAATTCCAAATCGTCCTTCACCCGGCTCGCCCCCTACAGGGGAAGCATGAGGATGCAGGTCTCCTATGACAATGCCGTGAAGGGGGCCTGGGCCACGTTCGCCGGAGAAGAGTGGTCGTTCCGGCAATTGAGCGGCACCTACTATCCTTGTCCTGTCTGGCAGGCCTGCGGCACGCAGGAATACTACCTCCGCACGCACCGGTGGGATGTCCTGGACGCGGCGGGCGACGGGTATCACTTCTCGTATGCGTTCAGGAGCAGCTGCTCCTGGATCGGCTGCGACAACCCTCCCTGACCCTGGATAGGGCGGTGAGGAGCCTCAGCCTACCGCCTCCAGCAACTTGATGGCCTGCGCCAGGGCCCGCTTGAACGGCCGGTCGTCCTGGCGCTGTCCCTCCAACGCGCGCAGCGCTGGGAGCAACGCCGGGTCTCCCAACGCTCCGGCGGCTTCCACGAACTCCTGTCGGACACGCGAGCGGCGGAGGGCCTTGCGCAGCGACTCCAGCGTTCGCGGATCCTTGCGCTGCGCGAGCAGGAGCACGGCGTCGGCCCGGAGGACCGGACTCCCGTCGTCCATGCGGCGCACGAGTGAATCCCGGAGCACTGGCGTATCGACCTCCGGGGGCAAGGTCCGGAGGTGGGCCATCGCCAGCCCCCGGACGCCCTCGTCCGGATCATCCAGGAACGGCAGGAGCACGGACAGCGGCTCCTCACCGGACGACTTCAGGAGGCTCAGCAGCACCGCGCCCCGGACCTGGGCGGAGGGATGATCCCGAAAGGGTGCAATCGCTGGCGGAACCCGCGCGTCGCCCAGGTGTCCCAGGCCCGCGATGAGCGATGGCAGGACCTGCGCGTCCTGTTCCTCGAGGAGCAGCGGCAGCATCCGGTCCGCGGCGCTCGACCGCACGTCGGAAGGCTGCTCAAGCTGCGCCAGGATGTCGGCGCCCCGGGCGCGCTCCCGGGGGAGGCGCGAGCGCAGCAGCGCGCTGGCGGCGTCAAAGACGGCGTCCCCTCCCCTGCGGTGCAGGGCGTAGATGGCCTCCCAGGCCTCGGAGCTCTCCGGCACGCCCCGCAGCGCCCTGGCCACCAGCGTCTCCACCGCCCGGTCATCGTTGTCTGGTTCGTGTGACACGCTCACTCCAGGGCAGCCGGGAACGCGGGCAGGGCTTTGAAGTCCTCGGGGGCGTGCTCCACGACGAAGGCTCCGTGCGAGTCCTTCACCAGGGCCTCGACCCGGGCGAGGGACGCCAGGGTGTCCTCGCGATTGTCATTGAAGGCCGGCACACCGTGATGCTCCCAGTTCTCACGCGTGTGACAGAGGTCTCCAGACAACACATACGTCCCCGCCTGCCGCAGCCGCAGCACCAGCGATTGGTGTCCGGGCGTATGGCCCGGGGTGGGAATGATTCTCACGGTGCCGTCGCCAAACACATCCAGTTCGCCGTCCAGCAGCTGGACCCGGGCCTCGCGCCAGGCGGAGAAGCGGCTGGGGTCCACGCCCGGAGGGGCCGGCGTCCGGGTCGCCCACTCCAGCTCGCGCCGTTGGAGGAGCCACGTCGACGAGGGGAATGCATTGGCATTGCCCGCGTGGTCCGCATGCAGGTGGGAGAATCCCACGTAGCTCACGTCCGCGGGCGTGAGCCCCAGCTTCTGGAGCTGCGCGGCCAGGGAGGTCTCCAGCCGCAAGCGATTGCCCACCGGGTCTTCCACTCCAACCAGAAGCCCGTCGCTCAATCCCGTGTCCCAGACGAGCGTGCCCCGCGGATGCTGGATGACGAAGCACGGGACGATCAGCTCACCGGGCTTGCCTCCCGGAGGACTTCCGTCCGCGAAGAACCCCATGTCCTTCACGTCGATGTGGCCGCAGTCCAACGCGTAGAGACGGATCGCGGGAACCGGCGACGCGTCTGGCGCCGTCGCACGCACGCACGCGCCCGTGAGCAGCCCCAACAGGAGCACGGCGAGTGGGGTGGAGGGATTTCGAGGCATGTTCACAAGGCCTTCAGGACGGTGTCGACAATCCGCTCCAACCGCGTGGCGTCCTCGGCCGTCTTTCCGAGGACTCGCAAGCCGGTGAGCGTGTTGAGCAGGAGGGCCGCCAGCGCTTCCGCATCCTGGTTGGCAGCCAGCTCTCCCGTGCGCTGCCCTTCCTGGAGGACGGCCAGGAACGCGGCCTCCGTCTGGTCGAACATGCGCGCCGCCAGCTTCGTCACGGATGCATCCCGACCGGCCAGCTCGATGGCGGTGTTGATGGCCATGCAGCCCCGGCGCTCCGGGTCCGCCAGGTCCATCTCGATGATGGCGAGCATCAACGCCCGCAGCCGCTGCTTCACCGGCCCGGGCCGCTGGAGGAGCGCGAGCAGCTTCACCGCCTCATGGTCCAGGTAGTGTCGCAGCGCGTGCTCGAAGAGGCCGTGCTTGCTCTCGAACGTGTTGTAGAGGCTGCCCCGCCCCAACCCCATCCGCTCGCCCAGCTCCTGCGGCGTCGCCGCCGCGTAGCCCTTCTCCCAGAAGACCTCCATCGCCTTCTCCACGACGGCTTCCGGCTGGAACTTCCGGGGACGTGCCATGGAGGCCTTCTATGGCGTTTTGTACCTACAGGTCAAATACCAGGGTCGCGGAAGAAGGACGCCTGCTGGAAGCGCAGGCCCGCGAGGACCTGTTCGACCCGCGCGTCGGAGAGCGCGCCAATGCGCTCGCCGAGCCGCGACTTCTCCACTGACGACACCTGCGACACGACCACGACGCTCTGCTTCGCCAGGTGGCCCTCCCCCGCTTCGAGCAGCACGTTGCCGGGCTCGCTCGCCTTCTTCAGGTTGGAGGTGAGCGCGCAGACGATGACGGTGTGGATGCGGGAGCGGTTGAAGACGTCATCTTGGATGACGAGGTACGGGTGGGCGATGGGCGGCACGGAGCCCCGTGCCTCATCCGGCTCGCACCAGTACAGGTCGCCCCGGCGGATCGTCTTCGGGCCCGTGCTCATGCGCCGGGTTGTGCCACGCCGTGTCGAACCAGGGCAATCCTTCCCAGGGCCGCGCGTTGGTTGTAGGCAGGGCGTGCAACCACGCTGCGAGGTTCATCATGAAGGCCGTGTTCCGGGATGGCGAAGGGCACTTGCGCAACGGGTGGAAGGGCCTGGGCTTCGTCGTGACGGCCGCCATCCTCGCGGGCATTCTGATGTGGGTCTGGACGCTGCTGCCCGCCGTCGTGAAGCCGTTCGTGCCGCACTCCTTCTTCGGCTTCCTGGGCGTGCTGCTCGTGAGCCTGGACTTCCTGTATCTCGAAAAGCAGCCCCTGACCCTGTCGTCGCTCGGCATGTCGCTGGACCGGCGCGCGGGCCGTGACTTCGGCGTGGGGGCTCTGGCCGGAATGGTCCTGGTGGGGTTCGTGGCCCTGCTCGGTTGGGTGGCCGGTGGCTACCACCTGGAGCGCGCCGCGAACACGCCGGTGACCGCAATCGTGAAGGCGGCCTGGCTGATGCTGGGCGTCGGTCTCTTCGAGGAGGCGCTGTTCCACGGCTACCTCTTCCAGCGCGCCATCCGGGGGCTGGGCACGCGCTGGGCGCAGGTGGTCATCTCGCTCATCTTCTGTCTGGCGCACCCCTTCAACACGGAGATGGAGGTCCCCACGCGCGTCGTGGCGATGGTCACCACCTTCCTCGCGGGCTGGATGCTGGGCCTGTGCTACCTGCGCACGCGGCACCTGGCGCTGCCGGTCGGCGTGCACATGGGTTGGAACTGGTTCCTGGGCACGATGGGCTTCGGAGTGAGCGGCAAGGAAGCCCGCGGTTGGTGGACGCCCGTCTTCGAGGGCCGCCCGGAGTGGCTCACGGGCGGCGCCTATGGTCTGGAAGCGTCCATCTTCTGCGTCGTCGTCCTGAGCGTGGCAATCATTGCCCTGACGCGCTGGAAGGGCTCCGCCGCGCCGGAGCCGGAGGCACTGCCCCGCCCCAACGAGGCTCCGGTGCTCACGCCTCCAATGTGACGGTCTCCTCGAAGCCACGCTCGCCTGTGACAGTGACGGTCTGGAGTCGGGGGAAGCGCCCCTTCACCCGCTCCACCAGGTCTGGCAGCCCCACCTGTCCACATTGACGCCCACGTGCGGAAGGTCGTGCAGCACTTCATCCGCGATGGCACGCGCCTGCTTGTACACCGATGTCTCGTCCATCCGCGGAGTGTCCGCCAACCGCAGGGGCAGCAGCTAGTTCGTGCTGACTTCGTCCTGGGAAGCCTGGAGGCCACGGGGGCGCCGCATGCCCAGTTCGACCATCGCCTCGTGGGATCGCTTCACCATCTCGTGCAGTTCAGCCACCGCTTCCTTCCGGCCGTAGGCATCTCCCTCTCCGAGCCACCGGCGCAGGTCCGCCGCCAGTTCCCGCGCTGTCTGGTAGCGGGCTCCCGGGCGGGGCTGGAGGAGCTTGCGCAGTGCCAGGCCCAGCCCCTGCGGAAGCGGCTCTGTCAACGCCTCCAGGTCCGCTTGCGTGTAGGTCGCCGCGCGCCAGATCGCGTCCTCCACGCCGGCAGGGCTCCCAGCGAGCCGAGCCCTCCTGACGGCACGGCGGGCCCGCATGCGCTGCCTGACCGAAAGCGAGTCCTTCACCTCTTCGGTCAAGACGTCCGGGGCATCGAGGATGTTCTTCCCTGTCGCCAATTCGAGCAGGACATTGCCGAGCGCGAAGAGGTCCGAACGCGCATCCACACGCCCGGTCAGGAGCATCTCCGGGGAGGAGTAGAACGCATCCCCCTGAGGCTGGCGCACCGTGGACGAAACGCGGCCGGGCAGGTCCGAACGGGCGAGTCCGAAGTCGGAGACCTGCACGTCGCCGTTCCAATCGACGAAGATGTGCTCAACGTCGAGCGCCCGGTGGACGATGCGGAGGGAGCGCCCCTGCGCGTCCTTCGCCTCGTGGGCATGCTCCAGGGCCTCGGCGACGCGCGCCCCGACATGGAGGGTGAAGAGAGGAGAGAACCGGCGACCGCACTCCCCGGAGAGCGTCAACAGGGTGTTGATGGTGTGTCCCGACGGATGCTCGGTGATGACGTACCAGCACCCCTCCGCCTTGTGCAGCCCTTGGACACGGAGGATGCCCGGATGGTCGAGGTACGTCGCGAGACGCACCTGCTCCTCCAGCTTCGCCCGCGCCCGCTTGACGCGGGGCATCTCCATCAACTTCGGAACGCCCACCGCCTTGAGAAGCACCTTGCCTCGGATGATGCCCTCTGGAGTGCGGCGCCGGGCCAGCAGGAGACTCAACTCGTGGTGGACCACTCCCAGGTCTTCGCGGAACTCATACTGGACGCCGTCCCTCGTGAAGAGAATCGCCCCGCGTGGAAGCCTGAACTCCCTTTCCGACATGTGTCTTCCTCCTCTTCGCGCAGGAATCCCTGCTCCGCGCGTCGCGGGCGACGGTACCCGTGGGATGGGAAGAAACGGAACGACCCTGGGCGTGCGTGTCGGGCTCGAGGAGGAGGGGCGCGAAATCAAGCACCTACCTACCACGTCGTCCCGGGGCTACTCAGGGCCAGCGGTCCACAACGAACCCGCCACCCCGATTTGACGCCTTCACCTTGCCGTCCTTGAACTCTTCGGCCGTGGTCTCAACCACGAAGCAGATGGGGTACTCCTCCTGTCCCGGCAGCTTCACCCGGTCATACCGGATGACGAGTGTCTCTCCATCCGCACGCCCCATCTTGTCAGAGAGGTAGTACGCCTTGCCGTAGAAGCGTGTCCCCACAGGGGCGACCGCCTTCTGCCGGTCGATGTTGATGCCTTTCGGGACAATCCCCACCACCTCCGCGCCAGCGGTGAACCACACGAGTCCCCACGGTGCCTGGCGCTCGTCGAGTTGGAGGCTGAACTGGTCTGCGCCCCTCCAGTGAAGCTGCTCCCGCATGGTTTCATACGCCCCATCCGGACAGGTGAACGCCTCGGGCCTGATCTGAGCTCCCGGACAACCCGCCGCCAGCGCCGCGACGAGCGACAACGATGCGCACTCCACGGCGGCAACAGACTTCTTCGGCATGCGGGGCGCACGTCCTGGGGATGAGGCTTCGGGTGCTGGGGTCTTCAAGGCGGATCCTTCCTTCGGGGCAGCGGCGACTGCGGGCCCCGGGACTGTCACGGACGAAAGGCCAGCAGGTGTCATAGCAGGAGGTGTTGTCGTAGGCGGCGCGGAATGGGTGGTGGCGGGAGGAGGGCGTGGGGCTGCGGTGACGCGCGATCCGGCAGGCCCGCCGGGGACGCTCCTTGAAGAGCGCCAGAGGACCGAGGCCATGACGAGCGCGACGATACAAGCGATGCCTGCGAGCCACCTTCCCGTTCGGCGCGGTCGCTCCAGCATGGCCACATGCCGTTTGAGGGATTGCGGCGTGGAGGGCATCGCCAATGCCGTGGGCACCGGCCCTCCGTGACGCTGTTCAGCGGGTGGATGGGCCGGCACGTCATACTCAGCGGAGCGCGCGGCGCGGAGATCCGCCAGCTCGCGACGCAGCGCCTCGGTATCAACCGGACGCTTCTTGGGGTCTCGGGCCAGGACGCTCTCCACGAGATCGCTCAACTCCGCTGGAACCCGCGCATTCACCAGGCGGGGTGGCGGCGGTGGGAGAGCAAGGCTGTTCAAGTCGAAACGCGGACGAAACTCCGTCGGTCGCGGGTCGGTCAGCAGTTCATGAAGCATGACTCCGACCGCGAAGATTTCGTCGGCGACCTGGAAGGCGTAGCGAACCCGGTGCTCGTCCTTGTGCTCGCGCAGGAACTTGAACTGCTCGGGGGCGCGATAGCGGTCCGTGCCTGGAGGCAAGCCTCCGTCCGTCAGGTCTTCGGCGAGGGTGTAGGTCGCGCAGCTGAAGTCGATGATGACGGGCTCGCCGTCGCTCTTGCGGATGAGCACGTTGGACAGCTTCAGGTCCCGATGCAGGATGCCCCGGCCGTGCATGTAAGACAGCGCACCGGAGATCTTCTCGAAGACTCCGAGGATTTCACGAACGGTCGGGTGCTTGCGCTCTGCCCACTCCGCGAGCGTCCAACCGTCCACGTAGTCGAGCGCGAGGTAGAGGTTCCCGCTCTCCGCGAGGCCATGTCCCTGCGGCCGGACGATGTTCGGATGGTCCAGCATGAGCAGTGCCGTCAACTCCCGCAGCGTCCGGGCGTGGGTCTGCTTGAAGTCGCCGCTGGACTCCCGGTGCTGGGCCATCTTGATGGCACGGTGCCTGCCGTTCTTTTCGCCAAGGAAGACGACCGCGAAGCCTCCGTCGCCAAGTGCCTTGGCCACCTGCCACCCATCGATGAGTGAGCCGGGTGGAACATGGAGCAGTGTCGCGCTCATTGGGCGTCCTCCGCTGCGGGTTTCGGGAAGCGCACGCCTGGAATCGTGAGATGCCCCCCATCTCCGCGCACCTCCAGGGTGAAGACGAGGTCCGCTTGCGTCTCTGCCACGTCCACGACGGCAAGCACACGCTCTGCCTCTCCCGGAAGGATTGCCCCCGGCTTCTCCGCTACGAGCCGCGCGCGCAGGGGTATGCCGGCTCGCCCCACGAATGTCGCCTCTCGGGGTGTCCAGGCCGGGCGGTCAGGGCCGTTCACAATCGTCACGGCCGCCAGAATCCAACCCGTGCCTCGAAAGGCTACGATCGAGTCCCAGTTTAGCCCCTGCACAGCATCGAACTTGCCTTTGCGGCTGGACGTCGTGACGCCCTTCGCGTCCACGTAGCCGAGCAGCACGAAGTCTTCCGGCTTCGGCGCCGGGGCTTGGGCCGTGGGCTGGCAGGCCGTGTTCGGCGGCTCCGGGCGTTGCACGTCGATCCGTGAGTCCACATCGGCCGGATCGGTCACGAGCACGAAGGCGGCCCGCGTCGGCTGGTGGCCGTCCGCGAAGAAGACCCCGATCTCCTGTCGCTCACCGTCGCCGAGATTGGCCACGGGCTGAACGATGATCGACCGCTCGCCCGCATCCAGGACGCGGATCCGGGACTCATCGAAGGTCAGGGTCTTGCGCTGGATCGGTGAGGAGAACAGGAACACGGTCGGCGTGTCCCCCGCGACGTGGACGACGGGCAGCGGTCCGGTGGGCGTGCTGGCGACGGTGACGGGTCGTTCCCGCCTGACGCGCGCACCCGGTGCCTGCTCAGCCCACGCAACAGCTCCCGTGACAAGCGTGAGCGCCAGGGCCAATCTGAACGGTTGGAGCAATGGTGCATGACCTCCCAGATGGGAAGGCTACCATCGCGGATGCCCGCACAGCGGGTCTCTTTCCTACAACCGGAGCCACGTCCCAGGCCCCTTGAGCGAGGTCAAGTCGCTGCGCGTCCGCCGATCTCCGGAAAGCGTTCGTAGGCGCGCTTGAGCGCGTCCAGGTGGGCGGGGTCGTCCAGGTCGAGCGGCGTATCCGTGAGCTGTACGACCCACCCACCAGACGCCGTGCGCCGCGCCCGTGTGAGCAGTTCGGCGTCACGGGTTGGGTCCGGGAACCCGATGGCCTCCGCGGCAGCAGCCGACCAGTAGTTCAGCCACCCGAGGTAATAGGGAATCTCGGGTGAGCGGAGATGCTCGAAGAGCTTGAGGGCCGGCAGGCCCCGGGGAGGGGACGGTGGCCCTTCCAGCGTGGGAGCTATTTGCTCCGCGATGTCCCCCGAAGCGCCGTCCGGCGTCGCCTGCCCCCAGAACGCGCGTGCGCCCTTTGCCACTGATTCAAGCACATCCGCCGCTGCCGCAATAACCGCCGCATCTAGAGGCAACTTCGCATGGATTTGGAGCTGGGGCCGTCCGCCTGGACTCTCATATACGGAGCGTTGCAGCCCGGAGATCATTACGGGGTAACGCTCATCGTTGTTACATACCATCGGAAACTCACCGCGCATGGCCTCCTCAGCCAACCACGCATCGCGCTGTGGCAACGCGGCAAGCCGTCGCCTCTCGGTAACTCTCCACTCCAGGCGCAAGCCGGGCAACGCTCGTTCCAAGCCATGGACGGCAGCGAGTGTGCGGTTGTCGTTACCCACAAGTGCAGGCGCATAGACGTTGATAATGAGGGGACCTTGAGCGGTCATCGTTTGCACCTCGTTACGACGATTTTGAAGGTGGGATCCTGCTTGAGCAGCGCGAGTCTGTGCGCATCGGTGCTCACGCCAACAACAAAATCATATCCGCAAGCCCGCGCCGCAGCACGCTCCTTGCGCAATTGTTTAATTTCCTTTTCAATCTCCTGACCCTGGATATAAGCATTGTACGTGTCAAATTGATGGGTCTTGATCTCCCACAGCACGCGCACGCCGACTTGCAACGCATCGAAGCGCACGCCACCAACGAGCACGTCCATTCCGGGATAACGGTTGGGTGGGAACTTGTCGGCACATTCATTATGCGGGTCGTCCTCGCCCGCGTGGGGTACTGGAACAGGCTCACAACTGGCGCGTCCTGTCCGGTCCACTGGCACAGGCGGCACTGGTGGCTGCCAGTCCTGCCCCGATGGCTCCGGCTTCAGCTTGGGCTTGCGTTGCGCTTCAGCTTCCCGGGATGCCACCTTCGTTCCTCGTGAGGTCCCTGCTTCCTCGGGGTAGGCGTGCCGCAGCTCATACGCGTCCAGCGCCTCCTTGATGGCGACGCCGACCACCACCACACCCAGGACGATTACAACTCCCACAACGATCTCGGGAGCCACCAGCACGCAGAGCCCGACGCCCATGGCACCAGCGCCAGCGGAGGCGACCGCGCATCTTCCTGTGGTGTCGTGGAACTCGATCCGGTCATGGTCGAGGGCCTGATAGCACCTCTCCATCAGGACGGGCCAAGGCTGTGACGCTTCGCGGACCACGCACCGCCCATCGTCAGCCCAGGGCAGCTTCGCCGCCCGCTCAAGGTTGGTGAGTCTCTGGCTCCGCGGTCCGAGTGTGCCGGGAGTCGGTGTCGACGTGGCGCACGCCGAAAGAAAGAGGAGGAGTGCGATGCTAGCGCGGAAACGCATGGCCATATCCTCGCAGAAGAATGGAGGGTTTCAGCTGCCTTTTCCAACAGCATGCTTGCGCGTCCGGGGACGCAAGCGCTTCGGGCGCGAGGCTTCCGCATCAGCCTGCGCAACCAGGTACTCCGCGAACACGGACTCGAAAGTCTTCGCGAACTCACGGATGCGGGGGACCTTGCGCAGGTCCTTGTGCATCGTGAGGTAGAAGCGCAGTGACGGCAGCGGCGTCTCCAGCCGCACCCGCTTCAACTCCGGGTGCTGCTTCTCCGAGCCAATCCCAAGCATGACCAGCCCCATGCCGCCCTTCGCCGCGTGCAGCCGCGCCTCCATCGAATTGGAGCGGAAGGGGAAACGGGAAGCGCCCCGCTGGCTCAACCACTGCGAGGGGCCCTGCCCGCGAGGCGTCTCGTCCTCCACGACGAAGTCCTGCCCGCGGTAGTCGTCAGCGCCCAGGAAGCGCTTGGGGAGGGATCGCGAGAGGTAGTCCTCGCTCGCGTAGAGGCCGCTCACGACCTCACCCAACGGCTTGTCGACGAGCACCGGCGAGGAGGACCGGCCCCCTCGCACGCCAATGTCAGCCTCGCGCGAGGACAGGTCCACGAACCGCAGCTCCGAAATCACTTCAATCAGCGTCTCCGGATGCAGCCGCCGGAAGCGAGTCGCCGCCTCCGCCGCCCCCGTCAGGAAGCCGTCCGGAAGGGAGATGCGAATCCTGCCCGCATAGGGTGAGCCTCCGCCGCCATCGCGCCGGTGCGCGCGCAGGGATTGCTCGAAGCGCTCAGCCAGCGCGATGAGCTCCAGCGCTTCCTTCTCCAGCCACGCCCCCTGCGAGGTGCGGTGGACCAGCGCGCGCCCCAGGTCCTTCTCCAGCGCTCCGATGCGGCGCGCGACCGTGGACGTCGACAGGCCCAGCTTGAGCCCCGCCGCGAGGAAGCTGCCGCCGCGATGCACTTCGAGCAGGACGTGGAGGTCATCCCAGTCAGGCAGTTTGTTTTCCATGAGCGGAAAGCACTCTAGGTCGCCGGCAGCGCGGGCGTCTTCGGCCGGGTCATCCGCGCGATGACCTTCGCGCTGAGCTCCCGCGAGAAGAACCGGTTGGCGAAGGCCGCGAGCCGGTTGCCAAAGCCATGCACCACCGACGAGCGCCCGGCGATGAACGCATCCAGGCCGACCTCCACCACGTCCTCCGGGCGCGCCTTCCTACCGGGCGAAGCGCCCTCCCCCGAACGCTCGAAGAACGGCGTGTCCGTGGCCCCAGGAGACAGGGCGAGCACCCGCACGCCACGCTCGCGGTACTCCGCCCAGAGCGCCTCGCTGAAGGACAGGACGAAGGCCTTCGTCGCCCCATAGACAGCCATGTACGGCGTCGGCTGGTACGCCGCCATCGAGGCCACGTGGATGACGCCTCCCTGGCGCCGCTCCAGCATGGGCAGGAAGACGTGCGTCAACTCCACCAGCGCATGGACGTTGAGAGCAATCTGCTCCAGCTGGTCCTTCAAGGGCAGCACGTCGAAGCCACCGTGGAGCCCGAACCCCGCGTTGCTCACCAGGACGTCCACCTCCAGCCCCTTCGCGCGCACCGCCTCGAAGAGCCGCTGGGGCGCGCCCGGGGCGGTCAGGTCCGCGGGGAGGACATGCGCGTTGCCCAGCGCCGCCGCGAGCGCCTCCAGCTTCGCCTCGCTCCGGGCCACCAGCACCACCGTGGCCCCCCGCCGTGACAAGCGCCGCGCGAACTCCGCGCCAATGCCCATGGATGCACCGGTCACCAGCACCGTCTTGCCCGCGAAATCAAATCGTTTCATGGGACCAGGATGCGCGCCGGCCACCCCAGCAACAACGGGCAGCGGCGGGCACCTGCTTTCCACAAATGGAAAGCGGCGCCTTCCCCTACTCGCGCGACGGAAACGGCGGTCCCGGGCGCGGCGTGTACACGTTGGCGCTCACGGAGCGCGCCGCCGCGGTGATGCCAATCAGGCTCTCCGCGTGCCCCAGGAAGAAGTAGCCCGTCTCCGGCAGCCGCGACAGCAGCCCCTGGATGACGCGCGTCCGGGCCTCCGTGCCGAAGTAGATGAGCACGTTGCGGCAGAAGATGATGTCGAACGGTCCCACCGGCCAGGTGGCGGGCGCGTGCAGGTTCGCGCGGGCGAAGCGCATGAAGTGGCGCAGCTCCGGGCCCGCCGACATGAAGCCCTCCTGGGTGCGCACGCCCTTCAGCATGTACTTGCGCAGCAGCACCTGCGGAATGGTCCGGGCCCGCTCCATGCTCCAGAGGCCCTCCTCCGCGCGCTTCACCGCCCAGGTGGACAGGTCCGTCGCGACGAGCTCCAGGCTCCACCCGGAGCCCTTGGGGAACGCCTCCAGCAGCTCCATCGCCAGCGAGTACGGCTCCTCGCCCGTGGAGCAGCCGGCGCTCCAGACGCGGATGCTCCGGGGCCGCCGGCCCTGCGCCGCCTGGGCCGCCCACTCCGGGAAGACGTGCTCACGCAGCAGGTCGAAGTGCCGGGGCTCGCGGAAGAAGGACGTCTCGTGGGTGCAGAGGCTGTCGAGCATCCGCACCTTCTCCGCCTCGTTCCCCCGCGCGGTGACGTACGCGTGGTAGGCGGCGAAGGACGGCAGCCCCAGCTCCCGCAGCCGCCGCGACAGCCGGTTCGCCACCAGCGCGTTCTTGGCCGCGGACAGGTGGATGCCCGCCTCCGTCTCCACCAGATGCTGGAACAGCGCCAGCTCCGAGCGCGACAGCGCCGGAGGCAGCGCGGACGGCCAGAGCGCGTCCTCGCTCATCCCCTCACCCGTTGCCCGATGCTTCCGGTGCCGAGGCCGGAGCCGCCAGGGCCGGAGCCGCCGGAGCCGCTGCCTCGTCGGTGGCGGCCGTCAGCCGGAGCAACTCCTCCAGCGACAGGACCCGGTCCAGGTCCAGCAGCAGGATGAACGTGTCGTTGTGGCGGCCCATGCCCCGGAGGAACTCCAGCCGCACGCGCGTGCCGAAGGCGGGGGGCGGTTCGATGTCCGCGGGGCCCAGCTCCAGCACCTCGCGCACCGTGTCCGTGAGCAGCCCCAGCACCGTCTGCTGGCCGTCGAGCACCACCTCCACGATGACGAAGCAGGACCAGCGGGTGATGGGCCGGGGCGGCAGCCCGAACTTCACCGCCAGGTCCACGACGGGCACCACGCTGCCGCGCAGGTTGATGACGCCCTGCACGGCCGCGGGCATCCCCGGCACGCGCGTGACGGGGCGGTGTTCGATGATCTCCCGCACCCGCAGGAGGCCCACGGCGTACTCTTCGCCCGCGAGCATGAAGCTCAGGTAGCTGGACCTGCCGCTGCCCGGTTCGGTGGACTGACTCATGGTACGAGCCCCTTCCTAGAACCGCTGGAAGTCATGGGGGGCCGGCGCTTCCGCGCCGTTCTGGAGCCGGGACAGCGCCCCGTTCGTGGACGTGGCCAGCGGCCCCTGCGCCGCCGCCTGGAGGCCCCGGACGGGCGAGGCCGGCAGCCGGGGCGCCATGGGGCGATGCTGCGTGGAGGAGGCGTTGAAGCTCATGCCCTCCACCAGCCGGAAGAAGTTCATCATCTGCAGCAGCGACTCCGCCTGGGTGGCCATCTCCTCCGCGGTGGAGGACAGCTCCTCCGCGGCGGACGCGTTGCGCTGCGTGACTTGATCCACCTGCGTCATGGCGCGGTTCATCTGCGACACGCCGATGGACTGCTCGCGCGAGGCGTTGGCCACCTGCTGCACCAGCTCCGACGTGCGGCGGATGGCGGGCACCAGCTCCGACAGCAGCTGGCCGCTGCGCTCGGCGACCTTCACGCTGGAGGTGGCCAGGCTGCCAATCTCCTTCGCGGCCTTCTGGCTGCGCTCCGCCAGCTTGCGTACCTCCGTGGCGACGACGGAGAAGCCCCGGCCGTGCTCCCCGGCGCGCGCGGCCTCCACGGCGGCGTTCAGCGCGAGCAGGTTCGTCTGGTAGGCAATCTCCTCCACGATGTCGATGCGCTCCGCGATGGCGTTCATCGCCTCCACGGTCTCCTTCACCGCGCGGCCGCTCTCCTCCGCGTCACGGGCGCCCTTGAGGGCCGTCTGCTCCATCTCCCGGCTGTTCTCCGAGTTCTGGCGGATGCTGACGTTGAGCTGCTCCAGGCTGGCGGTGGTCTCCTCCACGGAGGCCGCCTGGGAGCTGGTGCCCTGCGACAGCCCCTGCGCGGCGGACGCCACCTGGAGGGACGCGGACGACAGCGAGCCCGCGGCGCCGCGCACCTCGCTGATGACGCCCGACAGCCGGTGGATCATGTCGCGCATGCTGCCCATCATCCGGCCCGTCTCGTCCGTGCCCCGCGTGGTGATGTTCGCCGTGAGGTCGCCCGCCGTCACCTGCGACGTCACCTGCACGGCCTCCGTCAGCGGCTGCACGATGCTGCGGGTGAGGAAGAAGGACAGCAGGGCCGCGAGCACCACGCCCAGGACGCCGCCCATGATGATCATGTCGTAGAGGTCCACCACCATGCCCGCGGTGCGGGTGGTGCGCTCGGCCAGCAGGGCGGTCTCGTCGTCCCCCAGCTTGGTGAGCAGCATGCGGATGCGGTCCGCGGTCTGCTTGCCGCGCGCGGACTGCTCCACCGCGACCAGCTGGGCCAGCTCCCCGCGGCCCGCGTTGACCTCGCGGCGCTGCGCGATGAGGGGCTCCAGGTGCTGGGAAATCCACTGCTGCAACAGGTCGCGGATCTCCTGCTGGCGCTCCTGCTGGCGGTGGTCGCTCTGGGTGAGCTGGCGGATGCTGTCCAGGCTCTGCGACACGCTCATCCGGGCCATGTTGTAGGGCTCCAGGAACTTGTCGTCGCCAGTGATGAGGAAGCCGCGCTGCCCCGTCTCCAGGTCGGCCATGTCACCCTCCAGGGTGCGCACGGCGATGAGCACCTTGTGGCTTTCGGTGTCGCCCTCGGCGGTGACGGAGACCTTGAGGATGGTCGTGTACACCACCACCACGAGCGCGATGATGATGGCGACCATCGCGCTGAAGGCGAGCGTCAGCTTCGCCGTGATGCTCAGGTTGTTGAACATGATGACTCCAGAAACAGAAGACTGACCGCTACGGCGCCCGGGTGGCGTTCGCGGGAGAAGGGGTTGCCAGGGGGGAGGGAGGACTGAGCGCGGCCTCGGAGGCGTGGAGGATGGCCCGGCGCACCAGCGCGGGCGTGTCCAGCAGCAGCCCCACCCGGCCGTCGCCCAGGATGGTGGAGCCGGAGATGCCGGGGATGCCCTGGAAGAGGCGCCCCAGGGGGCGGATGACCCGCTGGCCCTCGCCCTGGAGCTCATCCACCGCCAGGCCGATGACGCCGTCCGGATGCCTGAGGACGACCACGTTCTCCCGGGCTGGCGTGCTCCCGCCCAGGGAGAACACCTGGCGCAGCCGCAGGAACGGCAGCGGCTGGCCTCGCAGGGACAGCACACCGGACGACTCCAAGGTGCGCTCGTTGGCGGGGACCTCCATGCACTCCTGCACGCCCTCGATGGGGACCACGTACACCTGGTCTCCCACGCCCATGGCGAAGCCCTGGATGACGGCGAGCGTGAGCGGCAGCCGCAGCGTCAAGGTGGTGCCCTGCCCCTCCTGGCTCTGGATGGACACGGAGCCGCGCAGCGCTTCGATGTCCCGGCGCACCACGTCCATGCCCACGCCGCGGCCGGACAGCTCCGTCACCTCGGTGGCCGTGGAGAAGCCGGGCTCGAAGATGAGGCGCAGCAGTTCGTCGTCGCGCAGCCGCTCGGGCGCCGCCACCAGCCCCTTCTGCTTCGCGCGCTCGCGCACCCGTTCGCGCTGGATGCCGCGGCCGTCGTCGGACAGCTCCACCACGACGCTGCCAGCGTCATGGTAGGCCTTGAGCCGCAGGCGGCCCCGGGGGTCCTTGCCCGCGGCGCGCCGCTCGTCCGGCGTCTCGATGCCGTGGTCCAGCGAGTTGCGCAGCAGGTGGAGCAGCGGGTCGCGCAGCGCGTCCAGCACCGCGGTGTCCAGCGTGGCGTCCTCGCCCTCCAGCTCCAGCTGGGCCAGCTTCTGCTGGGAGCGGGCCAGGTCGCGCACGGTGCGCAGGTGCTGACGGAACAGAGGCCCCACCGGGACCATCCGCACCTTCATCACCTCTTCCTGGAGCGCCTCGAAGAGCGGATCCATCTCCCGCTGCTGGTTGAGCGCGTCCTCCCAGCTGGCCCCGGACTCCTCCGCGCGCGACAGGAACTGCGCCATCCGCCCGCGCGCCACGGACAGCTCCGCGGTGAGCGTGACGATGCGGTCCAGGCGCTCCATGTCCATGCGCACGCGGGTCCGCGTCGTGCCACGCGCCTCCGGCAGGCGCGGCAGCGCGGCGGGAATCGGCAGCGCCTCCGTGGGAGCTCCCGCGACGATGCCCTCGCGCAGCAGGGTGAGGTGGGTCTGGTGCACCGCGCCCAGCGAGTCCACGCCCGCGAGCGACGCCTGGCACAGCTCGCGGAGGTGATCCACCGCGCCCAGCAGCAACGACACCCGCGTCTCATCCAGCGTGAGGCGCCCGTCGAGCAGGGCCTGGAGGAGGTCCTCGACGCCGTGCGTGTAGTCCGTGACGGCCTGGAAGCCGAGCGACGCCGCCGCGCCCTTGAGCGTGTGCGCACCGCGCAGGATGCCCGGGAGCAGCCCCTCCGCCGGAGAGACCTCCAGCGCGATGAGGTTCTCTTCCATGGAGGAGACCAGCCCCTCCGCCTCGTCCGCGAAGACGGCCAGCACCTTCTGCCATTCCGCGGCGGTCTCTGACGGGATGTCCCCCGGGCCCATCGTCACCTTCCGCCCCAGGGGCGAAGGGAGACCGGCACACGTAGAGGGATGGGTGGAGGGATTCTCAAGAACACGGACGCGCGCCCCCCTTCCTCAGGATGCAAGGCATTGCCATGAAGGTGGGCCGTCCCCCAGGCGAGGAATGAATCAAGAACTGAACAGTAGCGAAATGAACACAAATAAACAACCTCACCAGTGATTTCACGCAGCGTTGGAATCCACGGGAAAACAAGGCCCGGGACAGAGCAGGACGTCACAGGTTGGCTGAGCGAGGCTCCACGACGAGAGCGTATCTCACCTGTCGTGAGTTACTTGTTTCAATCCCATCCACATCCAACACACTGCGTCTCGTACGTTCGTCCAAGACATCTCACTCGCACTCCGGGGTGATGCGGACTCCCCGGGGCATACGCGACGCTGGCTTGAGCGCACGCCGAGCAGCCGGAGGTGCTTCATGCCCAGCGTCATCGTGGTGGGAGGAGGCGTCGCGGGACTGACGGTCGCGCACGAGCTGGTGGAGCGCGGCTTCGAGGTCCAAGTCTTCGACACGCGGACGACCTGGGGCGGCAAGGCCCGCTCGCAGCCGGTGGCGGGCACGGGGACGAACGGGCGGCGCGACCTGCCGGGCGAGCACGGCTTCCGCTTCTACCCACGCTTCTACCGCCACGTCATCGACATGATGCAGCGCACGCCCGCCGTCCCCGGCGCGGCCACGCCCTCCGTGGAGCAGCACCTCAAGGCCACCACGGAGAGCGCCATCGCGCTCATCGACGAGGACACGTGGTACCGCTTCTCCCGCCGCAAGCTGGACAAGCCTTATGACGTCCTGGAGGCGCTGGAGCTGTTCTTCCAGAAATTGGACTTCGACAAGGCCGACAGCAGCCTCTACAGCCTCAAGATCCTCCAATTCCTCTCATCCAGTGAGGCCCGCCGGTTCGGCCAGTACGAGCGGATGTCCTGGTGGGACTTCGCGCAGGGGGACCTGTACTCGCCGAAGTTCCAGCGGCAGCTGCGGGCCGTGCCGCGCACGATGGTGGCCATGGATCCGCGGCGCGGGTCCGCGCGGACGATTGGCGCCATCTCCATGCAGCTCATCCTCGACTTCGCCCAGAGCGGGGTGAACAACGACCGGACGATGGGCGGCCCCACGAGCCAGATGTGGCTCGAGCCCTGGCTTGCCCACCTGCGCGGACTGGGCGTGCAATTCCACGCGGGCGTCCCATGCACCGGGCTCGACGTCGCGGGCGGGCGCATCGCCGGGGTCCGCTTCGCCAACGGCGAGTCCCGCATGGCCGACCACTACGTGCTCGCGGTGCCGCTGGAGGCGGCGCACGCGCTGATGACCCCGGAGCTGGCCGCGTTGGACCCGGCGCTGGCGCGGCTGCGCGCGGCGGACGTGGAGCAGCTGGTGTCCTGGATGGTGGGCATCCAGTTCTTCCTCTACGAGGACGTGCCGCTGGTCCGCGGCCACACCTTCTATCCGGACTCCCCGTGGGCGCTGACGTCCATCTCGCAGCCGCAGTTCTGGCGCGAGCTGGGGCTGTTCCGGCGCGTGTTCGGGGATGGGCAGGTGGGCGGGCTGCTGTCCATCGATGTCTCGGATTGGAACACGCCCGGCACCTTCGTTCCGAAGCGCGCGAAGGACTGCACGCCGGAGGAGATAAAGACGGAGGTCTGGGGACAGCTCAAGGCGGCGCTCAACGGGCTGGACCCGGACGAGCAGGTGCTGACCGACGAGCTCCTGCACTCCTTCCACCTGGACGCGGACCTGGACTACGGCGGCGGGCTGCCTCCGCGCAACTCGTCCGGCCTGCTCGTGCACCCACCCGGCTCCTGGAACGTGCGTCCGGAGGCCGCGAGCGTCATTCCCAATCTCTGTCTCGCGGGGGACTACGTCCGCACGCACACGGACCTGGCCTCCATGGAAGGAGCGTGCGAAGCGGGCCGCCGCGCGGTCAATGCCATCCTTGACCGGACGCAGTCCCAATCCAGCCGCGCGCTCATCTGGCCCCTGGAGGAGCCGGCGTGGGTGGAGCCATGGAAGCGCCTGGACGCGGCGCTGTATCAACGCGGACGCCCGCACCTGTTCGAGCTGCTGGGCCTGCGCACCGCGGTCCAGGCCTCGGACGTGCTGCGCCGGTTCGCGGCGCTCACGGGCCTCACCGACGTGGATGACGGGTTGGATCAGTTCCGCGTCTCCAGCGTGGTGGACGCGCTGCTGGAGCGGCTGGGCATCGACTGAGCATCGACGGACTACTGGAGCGCGGGCTGCTCCTGCTCCTCCTTGCTGGCCTTGGCGTAGTCCTCCGCGCCGGTGAAGTCGACGACGCGGCAGGGTTCATCGCCCACGACCCAGGCGTCATGGCCTGACGGGATGAAGGCGACGTCGCCCGGCTCCAGGTCCAGTTCCTGACCGTCATTCATCACGACGTGCATCCGCCCGGACAGGATGCTGAGGGTGTGGACGACTTCGCAGGACTCCGTGCCCGCGATGGGTTTCACGTGCTCCGACCAGCGCCAGCCGGGTTCGAAGTAGCCACGGCCAATGCTGAGCGCTCCCATGTTCAGGACGATGGCCTCTCCGTGCGAGACGAAGGGCCGGCGCTCGTCCGCCTCGTTGGCCTTCTTGATGATGGCGCGTCCCATGGTGCAATCCCTCCCGGTGAATGGGTCCCAGGAAAGCTGGGGGCTCCGCGCGCCGGTGGAAAGGGTTCGGGCGCGGACGCGGACGGTGGACCGGAGCACGGGGTGTAGCGCCCGTCCCCACCTCCGTACCTTCGTGCCGCAATCCGGTCCCGAGGGAATCAAGCCATGCGCCCAACGTCGCGCCTTGCCCTGTGGGCATGTCTGGTCATCGCGCAGGGATGCCGCTCGCATCACGAGCCGCCTCCCGCGCCCCCCCCCACGC
>NZ_RAWF01000609.1:0-478 GCF_003612075.1 Corallococcus sp. CA041A | reverse complement strand
GTGATACCTTTTTTGGCATCTTCAGCAGAAACGTTGATTCCTGAAATACCCTGCAGGGCTTTAAAATCCACTTTTTCCATATCGATAGTCACGTTTTCCTGCGCGTAAGTATCGGTATAGGTTAATTTTTCTTCAACACCCGCGATGTTTTTGTATTTAGCGCTTAACGGCTCAAGTGTCTTGGCAGCATCTTCTTTGGTGGTTGCACCAATGGAGGCAAATTGAATTTTGGTTTCAGAAGATTGCTTAAGCACCTTGTCACCTTTGTAGACATAGGTAATGGCAATTTCAGTACCGTTCAGATTGGCGCTGAATTTTTTCGATTCTTCTTTGTCACCGCAGCCAGCAAGAGAGAAAACCAGAACAGATGCAACAACGAGGGAAAACAGCTTATTGAAAGCCTTCATGTAAAACTCCATTTTATTTAATCAAGAAACTGGTGACTCTCACCAGGGGCTATATAGGATATGCCTAATAC
>NZ_RAWF01000608.1:0-478 GCF_003612075.1 Corallococcus sp. CA041A | reverse complement strand
CCGCCACGTCGGTGACGGTGTAGACGATGGCGTCTTCCTCATCGCCATCTTCGGGCACGCCCTCGAACTGCATGCCAACTTCGAGCGGTTCCGGAAAGCGATCACGCGGCTCGATCTTGATCAGCTCTTGATCGTAGTCACCGAAAGCGTCGTCCGGTTCGAGCTGCAGCTTGGTCTCGAAGCCTTGTTCCTGGCCGTCCAGCGCTTCCTCGATCTTGGGGAACGTGCCATCATAGCCGCCGTGCAAATACACCATCGGCTCATCGGATTCCTCGATGACGTTGCCCTGCGCGTCGGACAGTTTGTAAGCCACCGACACTACCGTATTCTTCGCGATTTTCAATTGCGCACTCCATGAACGAAGTCCCATTATACGCTGCCGATGGCGGCGTCCAACCTGCTCTCCCAGCGGGGCATCCGGCGCAACTCCTCGGCGGGCTGTCACCGCGCGAATTCATGCGCACGCACTGGCAGAAAC
>NZ_RAWF01000607.1:0-479 GCF_003612075.1 Corallococcus sp. CA041A | reverse complement strand
GGCTGGGGCCGCGTGCTGTTCATTTCCTCCGAATCAGCGCGCAACATTCCCGCCGACATGATCCATTACGGGGTCAGCAAGACCGCGCAGCTGTCGTTGTCGCGCGGCCTGGCCAAGCGCGTGGCCGGCAGTGGCGTCACCGTCAACGCGGTGCTGCCCGGCCCGACCCTCTCCGATGGTTTTGCGGCGATGTTCGAGGATGAACGCCAGCGCAGCGGCAAGCCGCTGGAGCAGATCGGCCGTGAGTTCGTGATGGCGCACCGGCCGTCCTCGGTGATCCAGCGCACCGCCACGGTCGAGGAAGTGGCCAACATGGTGGTGTACCTGGCCTCGCCGCAGGCATCGGCAACCTCGGGTGCGGCGCTGCGCGTGGATGGCGGCGTGGTCGACGATATCGTCTGAGAGTGCTGGCAGGTGTGCGGACCAACGGTCCGCACCCACAGGTCCGCACCCACAGCAGAGGGGAAGGAATGCTAGGC
>NZ_RAWF01000606.1:0-479 GCF_003612075.1 Corallococcus sp. CA041A | reverse complement strand
CGCGTGCGCAGCTGCGCGAATGAGAGGCGCGTGTCGAAGGCATCGCGCAGCGCGTCGCCCATGAAAGTCAGCAGCACGAGGGTCAGCACGAGCACCACGAACTTCGATAGCGAGATCCACCACGCATCCAGGTTGGCCTTGCCCTGAGCCAGCAGCTCACCGAGGCTCGGGGTGGATGGCGGTACGCCGAGCCCAAGGAAATCGAGGCTAGTGAGCGCAAGAATGGCCGCGCTCATGCGGAACGGCAGGAAGGTGATCACCGGTGTCAGGCTGTTGGGCATGATGTGGCGCCACATGATCTGCCAACTGGACAGGCCCATCGCTCGCGCGGCCTTCACATAGTCGAGCGAGCGGTTGCGGTAGAACTCGGCGCGCACGTAATCCGACAGGCTCATCCAGCCGAACAGCGACAGCAGGATGATCAGCAGCCCAAGGCTGGGGGTGAAGATCGACGCGAAGATGATCAGCAGGTACAGCTC
>NZ_RAWF01000605.1:0-483 GCF_003612075.1 Corallococcus sp. CA041A | reverse complement strand
GGCGTAGATGACAGTAAGTGGTGATAGCGAGATGCCCACTGATGTTATTCCCCTGCACTGAAGGCACAGCAGAGACGAAACCTAGCACTTCTGGTTCCGTGTTCGAGAGTATTTGATCTCTGTCTGCCACGCAGGTTAGCAGGTCGATGTAGTGACCCGAGCGTTGGAGACTGCACCTACGTGTAATGAAAATATCGTGAATGTTTTCGGATGCAGTGGTCAAGAGTAGAACGACGAGTAAGGGTCATGAGACCATTGTCATCGTCATCCGGGACGGCACCGGGTCCTTTATACGCACCTCGTTACAGGTGAACTGGGACTTTGATCCCTCATCTGCCCATCCCCCCCTTCATCCAAGGCATATTTCAACTTTGACGACACAAGCACCTTGTTCAGGGGTAAGGTGTCTGTGGGTCAGGTCAGGGCGCCTATAGGTCGCAGGTTTGCTAGAACAAGTATTACTCGCCATGATGAAGCCTGACC
>NZ_RAWF01000604.1:0-484 GCF_003612075.1 Corallococcus sp. CA041A | reverse complement strand
TGACCGAGGTCGTCGAAGAACCAGACCAACGGCTCTTTCGCGTGTAACACCCTCTCCAGATCCCCGAACGGCAGGAACCTGGCGGATTGGCCATCCGCGCCGGGGAACGGCAGGCCCTTGGAGTCTGTCGGGTCCTCGACCACCGGATGCGAGATCAGCAGGTCGTAGCCGGCGCGCTCTGCAGCCGCGGCTGCGATGTCGGATTTCCCGACACCTGGCGCGCCAGTCACGGGCACGGGCAGGTGTGCCGGAATGTAGGCAGCCAACAGGGTCTCCAGTTGCGACGGGGAAACCTGATTGGTGAGGGGCGTAACTTGATCGGTAAGGGTATTGTCCATGGGGTATCACTTGACGAAAACCCACGGAATCCACGCCCACAGGGAGTAGACCCCTGTGGGATGGTTGAAGAAACGGCCGATGCTGCCGGCGTTGGATCGATGCGTCGGAGACGCGAGGAAAAACAGTGTTTGGGTTGGCTCAGGCC
>NZ_RAWF01000603.1:0-488 GCF_003612075.1 Corallococcus sp. CA041A | reverse complement strand
TACTTAAGCTGTATTAGGCTACTGAGAAAATAGTTCATGATAAGTACGTACAGTACCTGGGACTCTGATTGTACTTGGACTTCCAATACCCTCGTGTCAATGTCGAAGAACTGCGGTCCAAAAGCCTCTCGAAGTAAGGGGTTCTTATGCTTCTCAGCGAATGGGCTGCCGTGGTGCCCGACGAAGAAGAGGTGTTTATGAAGCTCTGGAGACCGTGTGATCACGCTCTGCCAATCGCGGCAGACGCGCTGGGCCGAGACGAGCAGATCGCGCGGGGTCAGATGGATGAGGATGCATTCTAGAATCTCTGGTAGATGTAACACTGCAGCAGAAGCAGCAGCTGGAGCTTCGGGTCTAGTAGTAGCTGCTAGCTGTCGAGCCATTTTTCTTTCCCATCGCGGGATCTCGGAGTTGAGATCCGTTAATCTCAGGAACGATGGCAATCTCCAACGTGTCCTTCCAATTCTCTAGCCGCTGGATATATCTTT
>NZ_RAWF01000602.1:0-488 GCF_003612075.1 Corallococcus sp. CA041A | reverse complement strand
CGGGGTGATCGACACCTATAGGAACCGTGCTCCGATTGGTGCGCATAAGAGAGATCAAATACCCACAATCGTCTCTGCATGACGTATGAACTCACCACCAACCCCAGGATCCAACAAGCCAATCTACTGTAGTTTTATGAGGAGTTTTAGCGCAAGAAACTACAACTGACTCGAATCTCAGACCACGAATACTGAACTATCATACCGAGGCTTTGGAGCCGACGGCGGTTCCGTATGAGTAGTCACTTAGGGCAAGAGAGACTGTAGTAGTCTAGTACTTAGTGCCCACTTTGCGCTTTTCGTGCGAAGTTGGGGAATTTGGAGAAAAATTGGGGAACACACGCGAGATGGACTGATAGATAAGCCGGTTCGTATAGACTCCGGGGGCTAGTACTAGACAATTCTTTCGCGCCTCATCCGCCCATGCAGCGAAGTTGGGAAGTTGGGAAGTTGGTCGAGGTCGAATGAGACGTGCAGTTCCCCAGAGT
>NZ_RAWF01000601.1:0-503 GCF_003612075.1 Corallococcus sp. CA041A | reverse complement strand
GTGGTGGCTATAGCATGGTTCGCCCTCCTGGTAGAGACAGCTGGGCGCAGTATACAAGTGAGTATGGGTTGCCTACATTTATTGCGACCGTTGCTCGTGCTATTTGTGAGGACAAGGGCGTTCCTCTAGAGACAGCAATTCCACAAGCTCTTAAGCGGGTAAAGGCTTGGGCTAGCGGAAAATACGGTGTAAATATCGACACCAAAGAGCGTGCTATAGAGGCAATGAAGCAGTGGAACGCACTACAAATCAAGGTCAGCAAGAACAAGGAGAAGATTCCTGATGATGCCAAAGTTAGAAAAGATCGAAAGAGCAGTAAGCCAAAAAAGGATTAACCTCACTAACGATGATGTTGACCTTATTGTGGAATTGAGTCGTAAGCACTCTCTAGAGACTAAGCCTTCTATTAAAGAGACTGGCGTTGATGCTTTAACAGTCAAGTTATCTAAAGGAAGCACTTTAGATAGGTCTCCTAAGAAAAATTGGGTTGAGCGTGAAGGGGG
>NZ_RAWF01000600.1:0-510 GCF_003612075.1 Corallococcus sp. CA041A | reverse complement strand
ATCTTAGATAGCCTTTGTGCGAGAGAACAAACTGCTGTAGACTGCATCCACAACAGGGGCGGCGCTAATCATGCGTCCACCGAAGTAACGACCGTTCAAACCCTTGATAGCATTCTCGCCTCCCTGGACCTTGTCGAACTTCAGATAAATGTCGCCTTGCGAATTCGGATCGAGGGAGATATGGACAACATGGCCATATTTTTCTTCGGCTTCCTGTCGAACGTCATCCTCCAGTTCCTTGATCCAACTTTCACCTTCCTCCCTATGTAAATCGATTAGCAAAGGCGCTCTGAGATAGGAATAGAGGACAACATACTCAGTTGGGTCAAACATATTGTGCAGCACAACACAACGACTAGCCATATTTACATTGACAGGGAGCGGCTTAGTCTCGGTTTTAGGCTTAAGAACCTGTCGCTCATCTCGGCCTCCGTTAGGGGCTTCGTCAGTCCTAGCGAGTTTTCGCATCAATGCATCTCGGCTGTAATTGTTGAAGTTCACGCCCGAGAC
>NZ_RAWF01000005.1:0-87324 GCF_003612075.1 Corallococcus sp. CA041A | reverse complement strand
CCGTCCCCCAGGTCCCACGCCTCCGCGCCTGGACTGGAGAGGACCGGGACCCGCCCGCCCCGCGGGACTGGCGCTCGCGGCGCGGCCCGGGGGTCCCCTGCCCCGCTCTCCAGCGACGGGTCCTCCAGCAGCCTCCGCTCGACGCCTGCTGGCACCGGCAGGCCGTCCCGCCGCATCCGGTCCGCGGTCTGCGTCACCCCGAGCGCGGCCCACATCGCGAACGGGCCGAGCTCCCACTGGAAGCCCCGCGTCAGCGCCACGTCCACGTCCCGGGGTGAGCGCGCCACCGCGCCCACGCAGCGGGCCGCGTGGGACAGGATTCGCGACACCACCTCCCAGGCGAAGCGGCCGGCCCGGCCCTCGTCCGCGATGAGCTTGCGCAGCCGCGCGCTCGCGTCGTCCTCCGCCAGCAACGGCCGCAACGTCCGCGTCAGCGTTGGGTCCGACTCCCGGCGTGCCGCCGGCGAGGGAGGTCCCGCGCGCCATCCGGGTGGAAGCTGGAAGCCAGCGCGCTCCTCTGGCAGCTCCGCGTGGCAGCGCTCCACGACGTCCACGAAGGCGCTGGCCCCCCAGTCCTCCAGGGCCTGGAAGCAGCCCCGCTCGCGCGAGAACAACAAGGCCGTCAGCCCCTCCACGTCCCCCAGCGCCAGCCCGTGCGCCTCCATCCGCTGGAGACAGGTGACGAACGCGTGGGCCGCGGCGCGCTCGGCGACGAGGTGCGGCGACTCCCGGGCCACCACGACGCTCAGGCCCAGCACGTCCCGCGCGAAGGCCCTCGCCTGTTCCACCCGGACCGCCTCCGTCCCGGGGCCCGGCACCAGCTCTACCAGGCGCGCCCTCCTCACGGGCGGCAGGAAGTGCATCCCCAGGAAGCGGCGGAGGAAGTCAGGAGCGCGCCCCGCCACCAGCTCGCGCAGCGGCAGCCGGGACGTGTCCACGGCCACCAGCGCCTGCGGTGCGAGCAGGGGCTCCAGCCGCGCGAGCAGCTCCGACGTCCTGGCCCGCGTCCCCTGCGTGGCGTCCACCACGAGCCCGCAGCCGCGCAGCGCCTCCGCGTCACCCGGGAGCGCACCTGGCGTCACGAGCCTCGCCAGGGAGCGGTGGAAGAACGGGGACGGCGTGGCGTCCAGGGCCCGCGCCAGGCCCTCTGCCGCGGCGCCGGGGCGCTCCACGTCGAGCAGGAGCACGGGGACGCCCACGTTGGCCAGGTGCGCGGCGAGCCCCAGAGCCGGGGCCCCCGTGCCCAGCACGGCGACGCGTTGGATGCGGGAGGCCATGGGCCCTCAGCTCCCCGTCCAGGGCCGGAGCACCCTCCGGAAGAGCTGGAGCAGCGGCTCGGCGCTCGTCCGCGGGAAGAAGTGGCCTCCGGGGAACATCTCCAGCGTGAAGGGCTCCCGGGTCTGCTCGGCCCACTCCTCCAGGGCCACGCGCGCCACCGCCTTGTCGTCCTCGCCGCCCAGGACGGTGAGGGGCACCGGGAGCGGCGCCTCGCGCCGGTAGGTGTACGACTCGATGACCGCCCAGTCCGCGCGGATGATGGGCATCAGCATGTCCATCAGCCCGGGGCTCGCGAGCACCTCCGGGGGCGTTCCCTCCAGGCGCACGAGGAACTGGAGGAACTCCTCGTTGGACATCAGGTGCACCTGGGGCGACCACCGCGAGTGCTGGGGCGCGGCGAACGCGGAGATGAACAGGTGGCACGGCAGGGGCGCGTGCCGGCGGCGCAGCTCGCGCACGAGTTCGAAGGAGATGAGCCCGCCCATGCTGTGACCGAACAGCGCGAAGGGCCGGTCGAGCAGCGGCTCCAGCGTGTCCGCCAGTCCCTGGACGAGCGGCTCCAACCGCAGGCTCGGCAGCTCGCGGATGCGCGCGCCACGCCCCGGCAACTCGAGCGCGCACCCCTCCACCGACTCGGGCAGGTCCCGATGCCAGGTCCGGAACACCGAGGCTCCTCCCCCCGCGAAGGGCAGGAAGAAGAGCCTCACCCGTGCCCCGGGCCGAGGCACGGGACGGACGAGCCAGCGTGAATCAATCACCCCCGCCCGTCCTTGCCCGTTGAGCGGTCCCCGGGCGAGGCCGGAGGCGCGGAGGTGGACGCCTTCTTCGCGGGCGCACCGATGCCCTGGACGAACGCCTGCACCGCGTGGATCTGCTGCTGCGTGAAGATGAACCGCGTGTCGCGCTTGTCCGTCTCCTTGGAGCCGCCCGAGATGGCGCGCGGCAGGAAGGGATAATCACTGAGCAGCGCCTTCACCGCGAGGATGACCTGGCGGTCCAGCACGTGGCCCAGCCCGTCCAACCGGCCGCGGGACTGACAGGGCTTGCCCGCGTTGACGTCCGCCTTCAGCGTGGCGGCCATCCGCGTCAGCTCCTTGGACTTCTGCGCGTCGCGCTGGCCCTCGGCCAGCCGGGTCAGCGTCTCCTGGAGCGTGCGCGCCGTGAACATCTGCACGTCGCGGTGCAGGAGGCTCCAGCCCACCTGGAAGAGCTTCACCAGTTCCTGGCGCTCCAGCAGGTCCGCGGCGTCGTCGACGGTGGGGTCCCCGGGCCGGTTGCCCGCGGCCTCCCGCAACAGCCGCTCCATGCCCAGGTTGCAGACCGCCACCGCCGCGTCCGCGGCCTCCAGCGGACGGAACGCGCGGCCCGCATAGGCGCACCCGGAGATGAGGACGTTGGCCAGGTAGCTCAGCTCCCGCAGCCGGTCCATGTACGCCTTCGGCTCGCGGTCGCGGACCGCGAGGACGGCCCGCTTGAACAACGGCTCCGCGTGCGCGGCCTGTGGCTCCCCGGCGGCGAGCAGCGGGTGCTGGGCCGGCGCCTCCAGCACCTCCGCCTCGCGCAGCTCCTGGAGGAACTTCACCACCTTCTGCGACGGCGCGCCCTGCGGCAGGGCCTGCGTGGGTCCCTTCTTCGCCGCCTCCTTCGCCGCGCGATCCAGCGACTTGAAGTAGGACTGGGTGATGGGGTCCGGGGCGCGGGAGGCCACGAGTTCCTCCGTGGGCGTGACGCGCGCCAGGTTGAGGAAGCTGGCCGCCGACGAGGGCGCCACGTAGCCCTCCGCCTCGCGCCGGTCCTCGCGGTCCGCCGCCACGTCCGACTCCAGCATCTCCTCGCTGTTGAGGACGTTGAACAGACCGCCGTTGTCGTCGATGTACTCCGTGGAGATGTAGCAGCAGCGATCCAGCATCCGCATCAGGAAGTCATGGTGGTTCTTGTCCAGCTCCACCAGGACCGCGATGAGCGAATCCCAGCTCAGATGATCCTTGGCGATGATCTGGTATTCGGCGAACTCCTCATACAGACAGCTCTCCAGGGCCTTGTCCGTCAGGTCATCGTCGTCCGAGCGGCTGTTGCCAGACATCCGCTCGGCCATCGCGTCGATGTTGATGACCAGCACGTGCTTGCAGACGGCCAGGGTGACCAGGTCCTCGTCCAGCTCCGCCAGCTTTTGCGCGGCGAACTCCACCCCGGCCTCCATCATCACCTGGAGCCAGAGGCTGAAGCGCTCCGCGTCGAACGTCTGGTCCTTGCCAGGCTTCGCGCTGCGCCAGAGGTCCTCGTCGAAGATCTTCTTGAGCTGTTCGGTCGTCGCCAGGGCGACGATCTCCCCGGAGTCCTCCAGGCCGATGTGGTCGATGAGCTTGGAAAGCACGGGGGCTTCCAACCCCTGCACGATGCTGACCAGCTCCGGCTCCTCCAGGATGCGTGTCAGGAGTTGCTGCGGACGGCTGTTCGAAGAGGTCGACAATGCCTTCGTCATGACTTCTCCCCAAGCAATGCGCCTGCCCCACGGCGCTTCGCCAGACGAATACTAGAACGCCCCGAGCACTGACAGTCTTTTCTGGAATCCACTGAATTCAAGTGGACTCTCGTTCCTGGATGCCATTCCGGGCGGAGGCCGGCGGGACGGGGAGCTGGAGGCCGGCCACGTAGTGGGCGAGCTCGGAGAGCGTGCGGTGCGCGACCACGTCTCCCGGTTCCAGCATGACCCCGAAGTCCTCGCGCAGCTTGGCCACCATGAACATGACGTTGATGGAGTCCAGGCCGTACTCGCTGATGTCCGCGTGCATGTCGATCTCCGACTCGGACACCTTGAGGATGCGGGCGGCGGCCGCGCGCACCTTGGGCGCCACGCGCGTCTGGACGTCCGACTCCGGGGCGGGCGGAGGCGCGGGAGGGGCGTCCGCCTGGGGCTGCGTCCGCGCCCGGATGGCGTCCGCGATCTCCGCGATGCTGCCGCCGGACACCACCGTCATCGGTTCGAAGGCGGCGCCGAAGGCCGACTTGAGGCGCAGGATGATGGTCATCATGTCGAAGTGGTCCACCCCCTGGTCCTGGAGGGACTGGCGCGGGTCGAAGTCAGACGCCTGACGCTTCATCACCTCCGCGGCGACATGGAGGATGCGCGCCCCCGGTTCATCCGGCTCGGGTGCGGCCCGGACAGGCTCGGCGACAGGCTCGACGGCTGCCTTGGCGGCGGGCTGAACGACGGGCTCCGGCGCGGCCTGCGTGAACCAGCAGCGCTTCCGGTCGAAGGCGTACGTGGGCAGGTGGATGCGCCGCGGGCCGCCGCGGTGCAGCGAGGCCCAGTCGACCGTCGCGCCGCCGACCCACTGGCGGGCGAGCTCGCGCGGGTCGTGGGCGTGGCCGGTATCGCGGCCCTCCCCGGTCGCGGTGCCCTCCCACAGCCCGTCCACCGGCGCGCGGCCGGACAGGAACGCGTCCAGCTTCTCCACCACGTCGTCGAGCGACGTGACGACGAGCGCCAGCCGGGCGCTCCACGCCTTGCGGCCCACCTGCAGGGTGTAGAGCACGTCCTCGAGCGACAGCCGGTCGCGGTGCTGGCGCAGGAAGGTCCGCATCCGCTCCGCGCTGGCTCGCAGGGACTCCGGGCGCTTCGCGGAGAGGACGAAGACACCGGGGGCGGCCAGGGCCTGGCGGTGCGTGGCCTGGGGCGCGACGGTGTGCTCCTCCAGGATGACGTGCGCGTTGGCGCCGCCCGCCCCGAACGAGCTGAGTCCCGCGCGCCGCTTCGCGTGTGCTCCGGCGCTGGCGGGCAGCTCCCAGGGGGCGAGCCGCTGCTGGACGTGGAAGGGCGAACCCTCGAAGGCGATCTTCGGGTTGGCCGTGTCCGCGTGCAGCGTGGGCACCAGCATGCGCTCCTTGAGCTGGAGGACGACCTTGGTGAGGCCGGCGATGCCCGCCGCGGACTCCAGGTGACCGATGTTCGACTTCACCGACCCCAGGGCACAGAAGCCCACCGCGGGCGTCCGGGTCCGGAAGGCCTTGGTGAGCGCGGCGACCTCGATGGGGTCGCCGAGCGCGGTGCCGGTGCCGTGCGCCTCCACGTAGGAGATGCTGTCCGCCGGGACGCCGGAGCGCTGGAGCGCGGTGGCCACCACCTCCGCCTGCGCGTTCAGGTTGGGCACGGTGAAGCCGCTCGTCCTGCCGCCGGTGTTGATGGCCGTGGCCTTGATGACGGCGTGGATGGGGTCGCCGTCGCGCAGCGCCTCTCGCAGGGGCTTGAGCAGCACCGCGCCCACGCCCTCCCCGTCCACGAAGCCGTCCGCGCCCGCGCCGAACGCCTTGTTGCGGTCATCCCGGGCCAGCATGTTCACGCTGCACAGCCGCTGGTAGTGCAGCGGGTGGAGGATGAGGTTGACGCCGCCCGCGATGGCCAGGCGGCACTCGCCCCGCTTCAGGCTCTCCACCGCCAGGTGCAGCGCGGTCAGCGACGACGAGCACGCGGCCCCGGAGCTCCCCTGCTCCGGCGGCGGACCGGGGCGTGGACGGCGCGGATGCTCGCGGTGCGAGGGGCGCGGCCTGGGACTCGCGGGCCTCCGCCTCCGTCCACGTGAGCCCGTCACTCACCGCCATCACCAGGCACTGGCGCGACACCTGGGGCGCCGCGATGGGCGAGCCCAGCGCCAGCGCCGTCTGGAAGCCGCCGGCCTTCAGCACCCGCAGCCACTGGCCCGCGTCGAGCAGGGGCGAGCCCTCCATGCGGACGCGGGCATCGTCGAAGCGCCACCAGCCCTTCATCAGGCCGAAGGTCATGGTGACATAGCCCTGCACCGCCGTGGCGTCGCTCACCACGAGCAGGCCCCCCGGCCGCAGCAGGCGCTTGAGGTTGGCGACGGTGCGGCGGATGTCGCGGGTGGCGTGCAGGACGTTGGCGCCAAAGGCGATGTCCACGCTGCCCGGCCCCAGGTCCTGCCGGTCCACCGGCGTCTCCACGTCGAAGGTGCGGAAGTCGGCGAACGGGTGGCGCGCGCCGTACCGCTCGGCGCCGTGCCGGACGAACGCCTGGGAGATGTCCGTGTAGAGGTACTTCACCCGGCCGCCCAGCCCGTCCAGCCGCTTCAGCACGAACTCACTCGTGCCGCCCGTGCCCGCGCCCACCTCCAGCACGGTCACCGTGGCCGTGGGGTCCTGCGCGAGCCGCCGCTCCACCTGCGCGCGGATGGCCTCCGCGCAGAGGTGGTTGAAGTAGTCCGACAGCGCCGAGCGTATGTCCTTGCATTACCGAAGCGCGCGTCACGCGGTCCGCCGAGCCGCCCCCCGACATTCCTCCGCCCGGTAGGGGTGCTAGCGTCCCGGATGTGTCCCCTGCTCCCACCCCCCTGGCCTCCGCTTTTCTCGCGGCGCCTGGCCGCGCGCCCGCTTCACTTCCGGAGCCCACGCACTTGGAGGAACTGCTCCGCGCGTCGCTCGAGCGCGCCCGGTCGCGCTGGCCCGGACTGGAGCTGGAGGCGCTCGCCTTCGTGGTGTTCGTCGCTGAGCGATTGACGTCTCCAACGGGGCTGCTGGAGGCGCTCGAAGGGGCCTCGCCTGCCTTCTCGGAGTTGTACCTGGCCTTCGGGTGCCTGCGGCACGACCGCGCCGCGCTCCAGTTCTTCGAGGACGGCTACCTGCGCGATGTCGGCGCGTTCGTGTCCGGCGTGGACCGCTCGCCCGCTTTCGTCGCGGAGGTGCGACAGGTGCTCCGGGAGAAGCTGTTCACGGCTGCCGCTGGCTGTGAGCCGAAGATTTCGGAGTTCACCGGCGGCGGCGCGCTGGGCGGATGGGTGCGGGTGGCGGCGCTGCGCATCGCGCTCAACCTCAAGCGCTCCGAAGCCCGGGCCGACACCGCCGCGCAGGACTCCGTTGAGTCCGCGTTCGGCGAGCAGCTGGGGCCAGAGCTCGAACACCTGCGCTCGCGGTACCGCGAGGCCTTCACGGAGGCCGTGCGCACGGCGCTGGGTGAGCTGTCCGACCGGGACCGCACGCTGATGCGCCTGTACCACGTGGAGTCGCTGTCGCTGGACGCCATCGCGGCGCTCTACCGCGTCCACATGTCCACGGTGTCGCGGTGGCTCAGCCGCGCGCGGGAGCAGGTGGCGGAGGCCACGACGCGGCGGCTGTGCGAACGCCTGGGGGTGGGCGCGTCCTCGGTGGACAGCATCGCGGCGCTGGTCGTGAGCCAGGTGGACCTCAGCCTGACGCGGCTGCTCGGTCCGGGGGGCTGAACTTTCGCTGCAAGGGATTTCCCGGCCGGTGTCAGGGCGTCGAAAGGCCCCTTCCGGGCCTCACCGAGGAAAGCCCCATGCGCGTCTCTTCCTGGCTGTCCGTCGTCACCCTCGCCGCCACCGTCTCCGCCTGCGAGCCGTTCCCCGACGATGCCCCCTCCATCCCCACCGAGGTGCAGTGGCCCGGCGAGGCCTTCTTTCCAGAGGGCATCGCGGCCTCGAAGGACGGCACGCTCTACGCGGGCAGCCTGGGCACCGGCGCCATCGCGCGCGCCAAGCCGGGCTCGCTGGGGGCCGAGGTCTTCGTCCCGGGCCGGGCCTCATTCGGCGTCTACGGGCTCGAGGTGGATGAGGCCCACGACACGCTCTGGGCCTGCACCTACGACGACCTGCTGCTGCCCGCGCAGGCCTCGTACCTGAACGGGTATGCGCTCTCCACGGGTGCCCTGAAGGCCAGCCATGCCATGCCCAGCCAGGTCAGCTTCTGCAACGACGTCGCCGTCGATGCCGCGGGCAACGTGTACGTGACGGACTCGTTCGGGAACGCGGTCTTCCGGCTGGCCGTGGGTGGGACGGCGCTCGACACGTGGTCCTCGGATGCCGCGTACGAGCCCTCCGAGCCGGGCCTCATCACGCTCAACGGCATCGCCTACGACGGGGCGAACCGGCTCTACGTCGTGAAGAGCGACACGGGCGCGCTGTTCTCCATCGATATCCAGCCGGATGGCAGCGCGGCGGCGCCCGTGAACATCCCGGTGACGCCGGCGCTGGAGACGCCGGACGGGGTCGAGTGGGTGGATTCGGGCCGGCTGTTCGTCGTGGAGAACACGGTGGGGCGGGCTTCGCTGGTGACGCTGGGTGAAGGCGCTGGCGCGAAGGAGGTGCTCGCCAACGGCTTCGTGGAGCCGACCGCCGCCGCGATCACGAAGGACGGCGCGTGGGTGCTGGAGTCGCAGATGGGGTTCTTCTTCGGCACGCCGGGGACCCCGGCCCTGCCCTTCCGCGCGTACCGGGTCGCCGTCCCCCCTCTTCTGCCCTGAGCGCGAACAATCCTAGAGTCGCGTCCCACCATGTCGGGATGTCCCTCCGAGGAAACGATTCTCGCCTTCGTGGAGGACCGCCTGCCGCATGAGCAGCGCGCCCTCGCGGAGACGCACCTGTCCCGCTGCGATTCCTGCGGGTCGCTGCTCGCGGCCGTCGCGGCGACGTGGCACGCGGAGGGCCGGTTCGTGGAGGCGGCTCCGCCCCGCTCGTTCGCTCCTGGGGAGCGGGTGGGGCCGTACGTCATCGTCGCCCATGCGGGCAGTGGCGCGATGGGGGACGTGTACCGGGCTCGCGATGGGCGGCTGGGACGGGACGTGGCCTTGAAGGTGCTCCCGCTCCGGTTCGCGCAGGACGCGGAGCGCCTGGCCCGTTTCCGACAGGAGGCCCGCGCGGCGGGCGCGCTGTCCCATCCCCACCTGCTCACGCTGTTCGACGTGGGGACCCACGAGGACGTGCCGTACCTCGTCACCGAGTGGCTGGAGGGGGGCACCCTGCGGGCGCGGCTGATGCGTGGGCCGCTTCCACCAGAGCAGGCGCTGCGGCTGGGCATCCAGTTGTCACAGGGGCTCGCGGCCGCGCACGCGCGTGGCGTCATCCACCGCGACCTCAAGCCCGCGAACATCTTCCTGTGCTCGAACGGCAGCGCGCGGGTCCTCGACTTCGGGCTGGCCCGGCTCACCGAGCGCATCGAGGACGCCTCGCTCACCCAGAGCGGCGCGGTGGTGGGCACCGCCGGGTACATGGCTCCGGAGCAGATCCGCGGCCAGGGCGTGGATGCTCGCGCGGATGTGTTCTCGCTCGGCGCGGTGCTCTGCGAGGCCGTGAGCGGCCGTGCTCCCTTTGGCGGTGACAGCCCGGTGGAGCGGATGAGCGCCGCGCTCCGCGATGCGCCTCCCGTGCTGCCGGGAGAGCTGGGGACGGTGATTGCTCGCTGTCTGGCGAAGGATCCAGGCGAACGGTTCCAGTCCGCGCAGGACCTGGCCTTCGCCCTGGAGTCCATCGCGGCTCGTGGTGCGCCCCTGGCCTTGCGGCGCGGAGTGTTCCCACGCCCTGCCCTGTGGGTGGCCGCGGCGGCCGTGCTGCTGTCTGTCGTGGGTGGCTTCCTGGCGTTCGGACACAGGCCGGCGACTGCGGCGGTGCCAACGGCGCAGTCCTCACGCCCGACGTACCGCCCCGTCACGTTCCGCCGGGGCCACGTGCTCAACGCCCGGTTCTCCGCGGACGGACACACGTTGCTCTATGGCGCGGCGTGGGAGGGAGGACCCGCGGAGCTCTACAGCGCGCGCACGGAGCGTCCGCTGTCACAACCGCTGGGGCAGCACGCGGATGTGCTCGCCGCGTCCTCGAAGGGGGAGCTGGCGGTGCTGCTCGAGCCCCGGTTCTTCGACGCCGAGCATGGCAGCGGGACGCTCGGCTTGATGCCGCTCGCGGGCGGCGCGCCCCGGGCCGTGCTCGATGGCGTGCTGGAGGCGGACTGGGGACGTGCGGATGGACCGCTCGCGGTGGTGCGCCGCGTGGGCGAGAACTTCCGGCTGGAGCAGCCCCCCGGCACGGTGCGCTTCGAATCCCAGGGATGGATCAGCCACGCACGCGTCTCCCCCGACGGAGCGCGGATCGCCTTTCTGTTCCATGCACATCCCAAGGACGACCGGGGCGGGGTCTGGGTGCTGGAGAAGGACGGTCCGCCCCGCGAGCTTTCGTCGGACTGGGCGAGCATCCGGGGCCTGGCGTGGTCTCCCGATGGAAGCGAGGTGTGGTTCACCGCCTCGCGTACAGGCGCGGACTCCGAGCTGTTCGCGGTCGACCTGCGCGGCACGACGCGGCCGGTGGATCGGATCGCCGGGCGGATGGTGCTGCATGACATCTCCCAGGACGGCTCCGTCCTGGTGGATCACCCGATGATCCGCACGGGGCTGGCGTTCGGGCACGCGGGCACGGAGCGGGACCTGACGTGGTCGGACTCGTCGTTCATGACGGACATGTCCCGCGATGGCCGGACCTTCCTCTTCACCGAGGGCGCGGAGGTGGAGGGCCCCACCTACGGCGCCTATCTGCGCACCTCCGATGGCGCACCACCGATCCGCCTGGGCGACGGCATCCCCATGGCGCTGTCTCCGGACGGCAAGCAGGTGCTGCTGGTGCGCTACGGCGAACAGATGGAGTTCCTGCTGCTGCCCACGGGCGCGGGCGAGCCTCGGTCGCTGTCGCTCGCTCCTGTCACCACGGTGCTCACGGCGCGCTGGTTCCCGGATGGGAAGCGGTTGCTCCTTCGCGCGCACGAAGAGGGACGTCCTGCCCGGCTCTGGGTCTTCGAACCCGGCTCCGGAGCCCCCAGGCCCATCACGGAGGAAGGCACGGGCTTCCACACGGTCATCTCACCCGATGGCCTCCGCCTCGCGACCGTGGACGCGGAGGGAAGCCTCCGCCTGTTCTCCCAGACGGGTGAGGCGCAAGGCACCGTCCCCGGCCGGTTCACGAATCAATGGGTGGCGGGCTGGGACGCGAGCGGAACGGCGCTCTATCTGCGAAGCGTCTCGCTCCCGGTGCGCGTCTCCAGGGTCGACGTGAAGACCGGCGCGAGCACACCGCACCTGACCCTTCCAGCGGGGGGCGTCATGCCAGGCTTCATCTCCGTGATGACGATGGCGATCTCCGAGGACGGAAAGTTCTACACATACAGCTACAACGAGGCGCTTTCCCGGCTGTATCTGGTGGAGGGATTGGTGGGAGCCCGGTCTTCCCCGCAATAACGGTGCTAGACTTCCATTGCGGTCCAAACCCAACCGGAGGTCGTGATGAAGCTCAAGATGGCGCTGGCGGCGATGGCGGCATGTCTGGGATTCGCGGCGGGATTCACCAACACCCAGGCCGAGGCGGCAGGTCCCTGTCCGTACTGTATCGACATGCGCGCCCGGTGCATGCGCAACGCGACGACTCCGGCGCAGGAAGAGGCCTGCTACGTCCAGTTCGACAAGTGCCGCATTGACTGGTGCGAGCCGCGCTGAACGCATCCGAGAACCGCGCCGCTCCGGACCGTGCCGAGCCGGGCCGCGCGGTTCCCGTCACTTCACTTCACATCAGGCGTTCTTCAGGTTCTCGTTCACGAAGTCCCAGTTCACGAGGCTGTTGAGGAAGGTCTCGATGAACTTGGGGCGCAGGTTGCGGAAGTCGATGTAGTAGGCGTGCTCCCAGACGTCGATGGTGAGCAGCGCCTTCTTGCCGTGCTTCAGCGGCAGGTCCGCGTTGGACGTCTTCATGATGGACAGCTTGTTGCCGTCCTTCACCAGCCAGGCCCAGCCGGAGCCGAACTGCGTGATGGCGGCTTCGGTGAACTGCTTCTTGAACTCGTCGTAGGAGCCGAAGTCGCGGTCGATGGCGGCCGCGATGTCACCCGTCGGCTTGCCGCCGCCGGCCGGCTTCATGCAGTTCCAGAAGAAGGTGTGGTTCCACACCTGGGCCGCGTTGTTGAACACGGGGCCGTCGCTGCTGAGGATGACGTCCTCCAGCGACTTGCTGGCCTCGGGCTTGCCCGCGGTCAGCTCGTTGAGCTTGTTGACGTACGCGGCGTGGTGCTTGTCGTGGTGGAACTCCAGCGTCTCCTGGCTCATGTGAGGGGCCAGCGCGTCCTTCTTGTACGGGAGCTCGGGCAGCGTGAAGGGCATCGGGTGCGTCCTTTCCGGGTTCAGTGAGGTTTCAGCTACTCGTTCGCTACTTCGGGGCGGGCCCTGGCTCCGGGTGCGCCGTCAGCGCGCGATACCCCCGGTTCCAGTAGAGCAACGGTTCTTCGTCCACTCCCCGCTGGATGCGCTCCACACGGCCCACCAGCAACAGGTGATCGCCGTAACGGTGCACATCCAACAGAGCGCACGCCAGACCCACCAGGCTGTCCTGCACGAAGGCACCTTCGTCGAACATCCGGCCTTCGGCCTCCCCCTTCGCGCAGCGGACCGACACGTCGCGTTGGATGGTGGACAGCACGCTCACACTGAAGCGGCGGGCGGCCTCCACGCGCTTGAGCGTGCGGGAGGACTGCTGCAGCGCCAGGGCAATCAGCGGAGGCGTCAGGGAGAGGGAGCTGAAGGAGCTGACCGTCGTCGCCGCGATCCCGTCCGCGTCACGGACGGAGACCACCGCCACCCCGCTCGCCCACCGGGACATCGCGTCCCGGAAGTCCAGGGCCGACACCCCTTCAGTACCACTCTGAGTCATGTGCCGGTCTCTACCACCCGCCCCGCCACCCGGTCAGCACTTCCTCCAATCCATTGGCGGAATACCAACGCAGTGGAACCTGCCCTCCGGGCCCGTCCATGGCCGGATCCACCCGCCCTCCGTATGCTGGCCGGCTGGAGGCGCCCATGGATCCGTTGTGGGGGGAGACGCTGAGGCGTCTGGATGCGCTGCTCGTCCAGGTGTGTGACCTGGAGGAGGCCCGCGCTTCGAAGCTCCGGGGGGAACAGGAGAATGGCTGGGATGCCGTGCGCACCACCGTGCGCCCTTCCACCGCCGAGCTCGCCTTCAGCTCGGCGCTCGCGGAGACGCCGCTCCTGGGGACTTCGCCTCCCCTTCCCTTCGCGCGGCTGCGGGCTTCACTTCGCGTCGACACCGTGGAGGAGGAGGCGCTGTTGCTCCTGCTCGCGACGTGGCTGGAGCCCCGGTATTCGCGCCTGTTCGCCGTGCTCCAGGACGAGACCGCGCAGGGATGGAACGTGGAGCGATTGCTGCTCACCGTCCTGGGACGCACGCCTGCTCGCGCGCGGCGCTTGCTGGCGTCCCTGACCGACAGCGGACTCCTGGTGGGCGGTGGATTGTTGCAGACGGGCGCTGGCGCTTTTCCTCCCATGCTCCGGCCCGTGGACCTGGCTCCGGAGGTCCGCGAGGCCCTGCTGGAACTGCCCCGTCCCTCCGTGCTGGGCGAGCTCTCGCTGGAATGGCATGGACCGGAGGTGCCGCCTTCTTCGTCACTCGGGACGTTCGCTGTCGTGCATGGCGAGGGGGAGCGGCTGGGCGTGGCGATGCGCCTCGCTGACGAAGCCGGTGTGCCGCTGGTCGTCGCTCGGTGGGCCGGGGCTCCGGAGCCGGTTTCCATGGCCCGGGCCCTTTGGCGTCTGGCGTCCGTGCGCGGCGCGATGCTGGCCGTGGACATGTCCGGTGGGGAGCGGGGGCTGGCACTCTCCGTCACGGAGACGCTGTCTGGATTGTGCCAACGGTTTGGCGGGCGGGCCCTGGTACTCGCGGACTCCGCGCAACCCTTCGCCGTGCCGCACCATGAGGCTCCCGCTCCAGGCTTCGTCCAGCGGCGGACCCTGTGGCTGGAGGAGGCACGGGTTCGGGGACTGTCATTGACGGAGGCGGATGCGGGACGGCTGGCGTCTGGCTTTCGGGGCGGGGTTCAGGAAATCCGCCGCGTGTTCGACTCGGCTCCCGGCGGTGACGTGGATGCGCTTCGTGCCGCGGCCTCGCGGCTGGTCCAGGTGCCCTTGCGCCATGGCTACCGGCTGGAGACATCGCGAACGTTCGAGGACCTCGTGGTGCGTGACACCACTCGCGCGGCGTTGGAGCGCCTGTTGTTCTACGTGGCGCAGCGCGATCGCGTCGCCGAAGAGCGTGGCCTGTCACGTCGCTTCCGGATGCACACGGGCCCGGTGGCGCTTTTCTCCGGACGCTCCGGCACGGGAAAGACCCTGGCGGCGGAGGTCATTGCCCATGCGGTGGGCCGGCCGCTGTATGTCATCGACCTGTCCCGGCTCGTCAGCAAGTACGTGGGTGAGACGGAGAAGAACATCGACGAAGTGCTGTCCCACGGCGAGCGCTCCGGCGCCGTGCTGTTCTTCGACGAGGCGGACTCGCTGTTCTCCGCGCGCACGGAGGTCAGCAACGCCAATGACCGCTTCGCCAACCTGGAGGTCGGCTTCCTCCTCCAGCGCATCGAACGTCACGACGGGCTGATCATCCTCGCCACCAATCTTCAGACGGCCATCGATGAAGCCTTCTTGCGCCGCTTCCACGCGCGCATCGAGTTCCCCTTCCCCGAGGTCGACGAGCGACGCCGCATCTGGGAGCTGATGCTTCCGGAGGGCGTGCCTCGCGCGGGGGCTCTCGACCTGACGGGCCTGGCGCAGCGGCACCGGCTGGCGGGCGGTGACATCCGCAACGCCGCGCTCAAGGCCATCTTCCTCGCCGAACAGGCGGGTGCCCCGCTGTCTCAGGAGCACCTGGAGCGCGCGGTCGCGCTGGAGCTGTACGAACTGGGCCGGCTCTCGCGGCGTCCGGAGGCGGAGGCTCCTTCGGACGCGGGCACACGCCTTCGTCGCGTGGCGGAAGTGTTCCAGGAGGCACTGGACTCGCAGCTCAGACAACACTTCCTCAAGGAGGTCCACATCCTCCACGGCTCTCCCACCCGGGAGGCGCTCGCGGGGAAGCGGCCCGCCGTGTCGCTTGCGCTCTACCGGCTGGCTGTCACCCAGAACGGTGCGCTGCGGCTGGGGCTCATCGTCTCCGCGTGGTCCCATCGCGCGGAGGAGGAACATGAGCTGCTCGGCGTGCTGCATGGGTTGCTCTCCCGTGGACTCCCGCACGAGCTGGATGGCCGCAAGCTCACACCTCGCGTCCAGGAGAGTTATGACTTCGACCTGCTCCATCGCTTCTGGAGCAGTCATGGACATCCCATCCGGGCCTCGCTGGTCCTCGATGTGGAGATGACCTAGCGTCCCTCGCGCTGATGGTGCGGGGGGGACCGTGCGCATCCGTGACCAGGGCCCGAAGGCCTCCGCCAAGGCCATGCTCCGGAAGAGCTCCGGGCGCACTCCCTCGTCCTCCGCGGCCCTTCCTCGTGCTCCGGGTGTCGTTCCCCGGGGCCCTTCCTCGTCCAATCCCGCGCGTGAGCTGGCGGCGCGGCTCGCGTCGCTGAAGGGCGCGGCCCCTGCTCTCCACGGGCCTGTGCTCCGTGATGCCGCTCGCGACATGGAGCGCCGGTGGAGCGACCCAGCGTGGCGGATGCTGGGCGGTCCGCGCTCGCATCTTTTCGAGCCTTGCCCGGTCCACCCGCCGGAGGTCGCGCTGCTCTCCACTCCCGGCGCCGTCGAGGCGGAGCTGGGCATCCATGGGCTCGCGCCACAGCCGAACACCGGGCTCGCGCAGGCGGCTGGCGCGTCCCAGCCCGCGACCCTCGCGCAGCAGGAGGAGGATGCTCGACGGCGTGATGCGGCGCGCATGGCCGTCCTGCCTCTGGGCTCCGCTGAGCAACTCGGAGACACCGCCGCGCGGCTCGCCGAGGCCCGTGATTCAGACCTCGAACCCTCCACGGTCACTGAGGAGTCGGAAGCAGCGGGACTCGGGGGCAGCACTTCTCCAGCGCCTGATGCCATTGCAGCAACCACCGTCGAAGCGCCCAGCGCGGGCGGCGACGTGGCAACGCCTGAGCAAGCTCCCGCGCCGGCATCCATCCCCACGGGGGCCGCTCCCGGCGGCATGGACGACGCCGCGCGCATCGACACGCTGGTGTCCGCGCTGTCGAGCCAGAGCGATGTCCACATCGTCGTGCGTCAGGCCTCCCCTGGCGCAGGGCCCCAGGAGCCTCCTCCCATCCAGACGGATGCCGCGGTCGACACAGGCCCCAGGGTGCCCGTGCCTCCGGCCGCGATGGAGTGGCAGAAGGAGCTGGCCGCGGCCCATGCGCAGGGCGTCCAAGGCATCAAGCACGGTCTCGAAACCGCTCCGGATCCGACGGGTGCCGTCGCGGCGGTGGAGCCCCCCGCCAGCCTTCCCGCGCCGCCTCCTGCTCGGGCAGCACCTGTCACGGCGGGGCCCATCCCCGCGGCGCCAGCGGTGAGCGCGGACGCGGATCCGGTCGCCGCATGGAAGGGCCGCATCGCCAGCAGCACGGCGCAGGTGCCAGAGCCACAGCTTCCTCCGGCGCCCCGCTACACGTTCAAGATCACCCAGGCCGCCGTGGACCCCAACGCGGTCCGCGCCGCGCGCCTCAAGCAACTGGAGGACGAAGGCAAGAAGGCCATCACCCCGGCGAAGCAGCCGAAGGACCTTCCAGCCATCCCGGATGATCCCACCGGCAAGGCCTCTTCGCTGGTGGATGCGAAGTGCGACCGGAAGCTGGACGTCAAGGACGCCAAACTCCCCGACCTGCGGAAGAGCCCGCTGGGCCACGTGCCGGAGATTGGCGCGCAGCTCGTGCGCGACGACGGCGGGCACATGCTCATCAAGGGCCCGCTCGGCGACCTCGTCTACAAGCCCGGCGGCCCCAAGCCCACCGACCCGGAGCAGCTCAAGGACTGGACGCGCCTCCAGAAGAAGATCACCGCCGAGGCCGACAAGCAGAAGAAGGCGAAGGTCCAGCCCAAGGAACCCGCGAAGGGCATCACCGTCCTCGAACAGGCCGCCCCCGCGCCCATCAACGTCCCCGACTTCGCTCGCGTGGACATTGGCGACGTGCTGGCTCGGCTGCTCGCCGCTCCGGACAAGTACGCGGACGCCTCCGTCCAGAAGGCCCGCGAGGCCTATGTCCCGGGCGGCCTGGATGCGTCCTGGGGCATCGCTCTCATCGCCGCCGAACGCCCCATCTTCGCCGCGGAGCTCCAGCGCGTCGCGGACGCCGCTCAGATCAAGAAGGAGGACCTGGACGCGAAGGTGGAAGCCCGCCGCAAGCAACTGGTGGACTCGCACGTCGCAACCACCGGCACGCTCAGCAAGGCGCACGAGGACGCGAAGAAGAGCCTGGAGGAGGGCGGCAAGTCGTTCGCTGATTCCCTGTCGCGCATGCGCGCGTCGCTCGATGCGCAGTCCGAGGCCAAGGCCGCCGCCATCAAGGGCGGCGTCGACCTGACCGAGGCCCGGCGCAAGCGCGATGCACTCATCGCAGCCGTGGACACCAAGGTGAGCAACTGGGTCGTCCGGTACGACCAGAACGGCAAGCGCTTCAAGGAAGCCTTCGTGAAGGCCGCGAGCGACCAGATGCACGCCTACGAGCTCGCCGCGCTCCAGGACGAGTGGGAGCTCAAGAAGGACGCCGGCGATGATCCGGTGAAGCTCAAGGCCGCCACGGAGGCGTACCGCCCCACCAAGAAGTGGCTGGACGACCGCCGCAAGGAGAATGGCGCCGTCGTCTCGAAGGCGAAGCGCGACATCGACCAGAGCGTGGAGCGCTATCAGCAGGAGCTGCGCGACGCGGGCAAGGAGGCCCGGGAGGTCATCCGCGACTGGCACGCGAAGCAGATCGGCTACGAGCGCGGCTTCTGGGACCGGCTGCTCGGGTGGATCATCGACTGGCTGGCGGCCGCCCACGACGAGAGCCGCGCTTGGGAGACCGCTCGCGCGGCGGAGAACAAGACGTCGCTGGATCAGAACATGCTGTTCCTCGCGGAGGTGCGCCTGCGCCAGGGCGAGGAGCTGGACGAGGAGACCATCAAGGGGAACAACGCCCTCAGCGAGGAGCAGAAGGCCATCCTGCTCTCCTACTACGGCAAGGGTGGCAAGGACGCGGTGCAGGCGCTCGCGGAGGGACTGGCCGTGCGCATCATCGGCCAGCGCCGCAAGCCGCTCATGGAGGCCCTGGAGAAGGAGCTGCTCGCGTCCACCGACCTGGAGCGGCTCAAGGTCGTCGTCGACCAGCAGGAGCCCCTCTTCAGCAACCGCGCTCGCAACATCTCCCTCAAGGTCTGGGAGGGCGTGGACCAGTGGGGCACGGACGAGAAGAAGATCTTCGACGCGCTCGCCAACCTCAACCCGCTCCAGGGCCACTACATCGAGCTCCTCTACCAGCAGGAGCACAACGAGAACCTGCGCGAGCGGCTCAAGAGCGAGCTGGACGACTTCTTCAGCACCACCACGCACGACTGGGACAAGGCGGAGGCGCTGCTCTCCGGCAACGCCTCCAAGGCCGCCGCCGTCGAGCTGAACGACGCCATGGAGGGCACCTTCCTCGGGACCGGCTGGGGCACGGACGAGGACGCCATCTTCAACCTGCTTCGCGGCAAGACGCCGGAGCAGATCGAAGCCATCAAGAAGGCCTACCAGCTGAAGTACGGCAAGGACCTCGTCGCCCAGATGGACGACGAGCTGCGCAGCGGCGCGCGCACGACGCACGACGCGGACGAGATGCACGCCCTGGTGGAGGGCCGCACCGAGGACGCGCGCGCCATCGAGATGGACCGCGCCATGCGCGGCGGGTGGTTCTTCGGCCTGGGCACCGACCGCAAGGCCATGGAGGGCGTCTACGACCGCATCCGCAAGGAGACGGAGGCCGACGCCCAGCAGTACGGCTGGGACACCCAGACGTTCCGCGCGGAGCTGCTCAAGCGCAACCAGGCCATCGACGCGTCGTATGAGCAGCAATACGGCACGGATTGGACCCAGCGCACCGCGGGCGAGAGCGCGCTCAGCGCCGCGTTCCACGACGAGATGAAGGGCGAGGACCTCAAGCTCATCGAGGGCCTGCGCGACGACAAGGGACTCCAGGTGGATGCCGCGCGCATCCGCATCGAGCACACCAGCGTCTTCTACGCGGACGACAAGGTCATCCGCGACGCCATGTCCGCGCAGGGCAAGCGACAGGTCGCCGACGCGCGCCGCGACGGCTACCTGGACATCCAGGAGCGGATGGACATCGAGCGCGGCCTGGACGAGGCGAAGGTCAAGCCCGCCAGCGAAGGCCCGCTCACCGAGGAGGACCGCCGCAAGGGCCGCATCAGTGAATTGGAGTTCCTGGACAAGTGGAGCCCCGAGAAGGTCCAGGCCCGCATCGCGAAGGAACGCAAGGAGGTGGACGGCAAGGCGAAGGCCCAGGCCCAGGCCGACGCCATGGCGAACATGAAGGCGCTGGCGGCCGAGTACGACAGCGCCTACGTGGAGGGCACGCACCTCCAGGCGACCTTCGAGCAGGCCGTCCTGATGGACACGTCCGGCGCGGACCGGGACGCCGTCGCGGCGATGCTGACGAAGGGCTACCTCACCGACGCGGAAATCGTTCAGTACGCCGTGCAGGGGGTGGGCACGGACGAGGACGCGCTCAAGGAGGTCTTCGCCGGGAAGACGAAGGCGGAGATTCAAGCCATGGCCGAGGAGTGGGCCAAGGACCACCCCGCCGACCCTGGTGACACGCGCACGCCCTTCGAGCGCTTCCGCGCGCGCATCGACGAGGAGCTGAGCGGACGCGAGGCCTTCGACATCCTCGACATGGTGGACTACGGCGAGCCCGTCACGCCCCGTGAGAAGGCGGACCGCGCCTGGCGCCGGGTGCACTTCGAGGCGAGCTCCACCAACAGCCTGGCGTCCTCGGAGTACCAGCTGGTGCTGGACCAGGCGTCCGCGCTCGACGCCGAGGTGAGCGCGCTGGAGCTGCACGAGCGGATGCGCCCCAAGCCCGGGGACAAGAACTACACCGCCGACGGGCTGCGCAAGTGGCAGGACGACTGGGAGAAGAAGTCCGAGCGCGTGCAGCGCCAGGGCGAGTACGCCGACGAGTCGGTGCAGATGCACCGCGAGCAGGTGGACTTCATCACCGACCGGCTGGTGATGGTCCTCACCGCGGTGGTGATGGCGGTGGTGGTCATCATCGGCGTCATCGTCAGCATCTTCTTCCCGCCCGCGGGCGCGGGGTTCTGGGCCGCGTTCGGCGCGTTCATGGCCAGCACGCCGGTGCTGGTGGGCACGGCGGTGGCGACGGCCGCGGTGACGATGGTGACCAAGGCCGCCATGAAGGGCAGCGCCTACGGCTGGGAGGAGGCCGCCACCGACGCGGGCATGGGCGCGGTGGACGCCCTCACCGCCGCGGCCACCGCCGGCATGGGCACGAAGCTGCTCAAGCTGGGGTTCCTGGCGCGCATGGCGGAGGAAGGCGGCGTGCTGGCGCGGATGACGGCGCACGGCCTGGCCCAGGGCGCGGAAGGCCTGGCGCAGTCCGTGCCCTCCGCGTTCCTGGGCAACGTCCTCAACGACGCGAACTACAAGGGCGGCAACGCGCTCTTCAACGTGCTGGCCGGCACCGCCCTGCAGGCGGCGCCGGGCGCGGTGATGGCCGGAGGGCTGGGCGCGCTGGGCGGCATCTCCAAGCCCCACGTGCCACCGCGCACCCAGGACCTGCTCAACTTCCGGGGCACGCCCAAGGAGCGGCTGACCCTCTTCAAGAAGTGGAAGGCGGAGAACCCCGCCGGGAACATGAAGGAGTTCCTGCGCGAGTTCGACGAGGGCCTGCTCAAGCAGATGTCGGGCGACTTCGACCGGCAGCAGCTCCAGCGCGCCATGCGCAAGGAGCTGCTGGAGCACATCCCGCCCGCGCAGCGAAAGGCGTTCGCGAACACGCCCATCGAGCTGATCTCCGAGGCGGACTTCGAAGCCCTCACCGACAGCAAGTCCGCGCAGGCCGTCACGATGTTCCGGCGCGGCAAGCCCACCATCATCGTCAAGGCGGGCGCGGACCTGTCCGACCTGGGCGAGGAGGGCCTGCACCTGCTCCAGCGCCACGACAAGGCGACGCGCGACCTGATCAAGGCCCTGGACGAACGGGCGCTGCGGCACTGGGACAAGCTGCCCATCGAGAAGCAGTTCGAGCTCTATCGCAAGAAGCTGCTCCTGGAGATCGACGCGCAGGAGTCGCTGCTCACGTCGCTGGAGGGCAAGCGCGGCGTGTCCATGGAGCCGGAGGAGGCGACCCGCCGCATCCGGCAGGGCAAGAAGACGCTGGAGAACCTGCGCCAGCGGATGAAGGAGGTGGATGCCTTCACGCCCCTGGACATGGCGGAGTTCGGCCAGGGCGTGCGCTCGAAGCCGCAGTACCTGAATGAGCCTCCACGGCTGTTCAGCAAGAAGAAACCGCCCGTGCCTCCGCGGGAGGCGGAGGGGGCCAGGCAGCTGGAGATGGAATTCACCCCGGCGAAGCCACCGGAGGTGGTCGTTCCGGAAACGAAGCCGCCGGCGGTCACGACGCGCGGAGGTGGGAAGAAGAAGGCCCTGGTGCTCACCGTGACGGACACGGAGCCGGTCATCCGGCAGTCAGGCCGGCCCAACGACGTGTGGCCCAACACCGTGCTCCACGCCGACCACCCGGAGGTGGGGCCGTTCTCGAAGGGGGGGCCGGAGCTGGATGATCCGTTCATCAAGAGCGCGCCGCGCCAGGTGTTCACCGACGCGCAGCGGGCGCGCACCACGCTGGTGCTGGATCCGTCGGACACGGTGGCGCAGATCGGCCCCGCGTGGCAGGAGGTCAAGTACCGCCCCAAGGAGCTCCGCTACTACAAGCTGGTGGAGGTGACGCGCGCCAGCGGTGAGACGGAATACATCGAGCTCATCCTGTCCAAGCGCTCCGGCAACCGCTGGGAGCCGCGCGGCTTCATCACCACCGAGGCGGGCGAGGTGGTGGAGAAGCAGAAATCCCTGGCGTTCACGGAGGCGCTGCTCGGCGAACGGCTGGGGCCGACGGAGCGATTCCGGCGGCTGGACTTCAAGCCCAGGGGCGCGGAGCAAGGCAGCGGCATCGATGAAATCATCGTCGAGTTCGACCACGCCGCGGATCCGACGAGCGCGAAGCTCCACCTGGTCGAGGTGAAGGGCGGCAAGCACGCCCCCAGGCTCAAGGACTTCACTGCGGTGGGAGAGAACCTCCGCAAGAACCTGGACGACCTGCAAGCGCAGCTGTCGGACCTGGCCTGGGCCCGGGCGAGAGGCCTGGGGCCGGCGCACCTGGAGGCGCTGACCAAGGCCATCGACGAGTGGCGGATCTCCATCGAGCTGCGCGTGGGGCCCATCACCCCCATGCCTCCGCCGGGCTGGGAGCTCGTCGACCGCGTCGAACGCATCGCGGACGCGTGGCGCAAGATGTCGCTGGTCCGGGAGGTCATGCCCCACGGTTCGGCCCCCCGCGCGGAGCTCGATGCCCTGATGGTTGCCTTCAGGGACGAGCTGAAGAAGGGCCGCGTCGGGGCCACGCTGAAGGTGCTGAAGAAGGTGGAGTCAGCGCTCAAGGGCACGAAGCGCAAGCCAGGCCTGCTGGCCCAGTACAATATCGATCCAAAGCAGCTGAAGGGGCTCATCCACAGCCTGGACCCGAACGTGAAGCCGGGGGAGATCGCCCGGATCATCGAACCGTTCGAGACCGCGAAGCGCATTCGCACGATAGGTCCCACCGGCAACGTGCTGGGCTGGGGGGACTTCGACATCACCGTCTCTCGCAGCTGGAGCAGCCGCCGGTTCAAGCGCTTCGAGCTGGCGCAGATGCGGGACCTGCAAGCGGGGCTGGAGGACATCCCGGAGCTGGACCCCTCGACGTTCGGCACGCTGTCGCTCCGGGACCGGCAGCAGGCCCTCAAGAAGTCGGTGGGCGCGGCCATGGACGCAATGGGCATCCCCCGGTCGCGCCGTCCACAAGTCCAGTTCCAGAACCTGCCGGCTGGGGACTACGGATGGATGGAATGGGACTTCAACGTCACGCACCAGGGCCGGCTCGCGCCCGTGAGCCGGCGTGGCGTCATCGTCATCAACGAGAACCTGGACGTGGGCGACGCGGTGGGCACCGCCGTCCATGAGTCGCGTCACTACTATCAGGCGTATCAGGCCTACCAGTACTCGATAGGCCGACAGTCGCATCCGTTCTCACGCCGGTGGTGGCGCAACCTGCCTGGCTCCGGCGGCCACTACTACGGGCCGGGAGACCCCCGGTACTTCCGGCAGCCCATTGAAACGGACGCGGAGAGCTTCGGCCGCCGCGTCATCGATCTCTTGCCGCCCCGCTGGCCTCCTCCATGATGAGGTTCCGACATGCGCGTCGCTCCTTCCACCTCCGTCACCTGCTTCGTGTGCGGCTCCACGTTCACCGTCCACAACCGGGTGGACCTGACCGGAGGCCGGCGGACCGTCCTCCAGGAACCGTCGGCCTGTCCCTTCTGTGATGCGCCCCTGCGGAGCATCCCCAGGCTGGACGTGGGCGTGGCCAAGAGCCTGTTGCTCACCGAGGCCGGCGCGCCGGAGGAGAAGAAGACATACGGAACGGTGGAGCGGTTCCTGGAGCGCTTCACCCGCACGGAGGCGGAGGTGGACACGCTGCTGACGTTGGCGCGCGAACTGGACCTGGAGGCCTGGGAGTCGGGCAACCTGGCGCGGCTCCAGCGGAGCAAGGATGCGGGGCTGAAGACGGAGACGAAGTTCGTCTCGAAGCTGCGCGAGGAGGCGGAGGACGGTGGCCTCTTCGAGCGATTGCAGCGCGCCGCGACGACCGTCAAAGATGCGCACCGCGCCCTGTGGAAGCACCACATGGCCCTCTTCCAGCAACGGCAGCAGCCGTGAACGAGGCGGAGTGACATGGCTGGAATCCCCGTGAACGTTCCAGGCACCTGGGCCGGGATCTTCTCCGCCGAGTGGGGAGAGGACACCCACGCGCGCGAGCTCATGAAGCGCTTCTCGCCCATCGCGCTGACGAAGGCGAACACGCCCGTTCAATACCTGCGGACGCTGGCGGATGTGCTCGCGTCGCTCATCGTGTTGACGGGAGCCGAGGAGGCCCGCACGGCGGCCGCGCCCCTGGTGCCGCTGTGTGCGGCCGGAATCGAGCAGGCCGGGGGGTTCTTCGATTCGGTGGATCCGCCGCGAGTCGCCCTCCAGGTGCTGTCCTTCGTGAACGCGGCGGAAGCGTGCGGGGCCGCGCAGGGAATGGTGACGGCTTCGCCCGCGAAGGCGTGGCTGGAGGCCCTCGCGAAGAAGGTGAAGAAGCTGGATGACGTGTTGCTCTATCGCTGCGGGCTGGTGGCGCTCTGTCTGGGGGAGCCGGACCTGGCGGCGAAGCTGGTGGGGGGTGGGAAGCTTCCGGCGACGCTCACGCCCGGGGAGCAGTTCGGCTTCAACGTCCAGGGCTTCGTGCGCTACCTGGCGACGGCGATGAAGGTCGGGGCACCGTCTGAAGCGGTGCGGCCCGCGTGGGAGTCCTTCGTGGAGGGCTTTCCGAAGATCAAGGCCGCGGAGCAGGTCTCGTGGAGTGACCTGCTTTGGGCGGCTCGCGCGTACTTCGTGGGCGTGGAGGGGCGGCCGGTGGCGCGGGTGGGTGAGTCGCTGCATGCACTCGTGAAACCGGCCTGATGCGCTCCCCTGCCCTTGTCGCCCGGCCTGAGGTTTCTTTCGAGGCGATGGACCGGGTGCTGTCCGCGCTGGGCTGGTTCGTCCAGTCCGAAAGCCAGACGCCTCCGCTCATCCCAGGCGAGCCGGAGTTCGCGGTGTACGTGAAGCGCGGGACGGACTCGGCGATCCATTACACGTTCAACCCGGTGCTCCGGCTTCGGGTGCTGGAGTTCTCCGGACCTGACGCCGTGGGGGAATGGGTGGCCGTGCGCAAGGCGGTGCCGGTGATGGAGGCCCCGGCGCTCGCGGCGCTGCTGGCTTCGTCGGAGACGCGGGAAGTGTTGCTGGGGTTACTGGCCACGGAGACGCTGCGCGAGCGCTCGTCGATGGAGCGCGTGGCGGCGCTGCGCTTCCATCCGGAGTTCAGCGTGTCTCGGACCGCGGAGCGCGTGCTGGCGTCGCTGGTGCCGGATGGGACGGAGGAAGCGTTCGCGCGGTTGAAGGCGGAGAAGGAGGCGCACCCGGACCGCTCCGTGCTGTTCGCGCACCTGCCAGGGGAGGAGCAGCGGCGGCAGGTATTGCGCTGGCTCATCCATGATCAGGCGGCGTCCAATCCGGACGTCGACGCGGTGCTGCGCTCCGCGCTGGTGGACGCGGACGCGGAGGTTCGGGTGACGGCGGTGATGGCGGCGGCCCGGCTCCAGGCGAGGGAGGTGCTGCCGGCGCTGCGCGAGGCTCGGATGCCTACGTCGACGCGGGAGGGCGCGGACCCGAGGGACCGGCAGTTCTATTCGAACCTGCGGGACCTGGTGGTCCATGTGCTCGCGGGCCGGCCGCTGCCTCCAGAGGGCTCACCGAAGCGCGAGCGGATGGCTCCGCTGCTGCGCGCGCTGTCGGGCCCCGCGGATGTTCGGGACGACCCCACGCTGCTGTTGCATGCGCTCACGACGCCGGTGGATCCGGGGCCGCGCCCGGTGGGACTGCCCGAAGCGGTGGTGGAACGGGAAGGCACGTACCGGCTGCGCCGCTCCGGGTTGGAGGCGCGCTGGGTGCCTCCGGTGGAGCATTGGTTGGGGACGGGGCCGACGCTGCGGCGGGTGATGTCTCCGGGGTTCTTCGTTGCTCGGGTTCCCGTGAGCCGGGCCGCGGCGGCCTGGGCGATGGCGGCTTCGCAGGGACCGGTGGGCACGGCGGGGCCGGACGCGGAGGAGTCGCTGCCGTGCACTTTCGCGGAGGCAGAAGCGCTGTGCGCGGCGCTGTCACGCATTGAAGGCGTGGCGCTGAGGCTGCCTTCCAGCGAGGAATGGGAGATGGCCGCCCGTGGGCCGGACGGGCGGCTGTTCCCCTGGGGCAATTCGATGCGGGACGACGGAGCTTCGCGGGCTTCGCCCTGGGGCGTGCTCGGCATTACAAAGTCGATTCCTCAATGGGTAGAGGACAGAGCCACAGGCAAGCGACTGCTTCTGGGTGGCCAATCACAACCACTATGCTCTTCACAGCCCAGCCCGCCCTCATCAAACGCCAAGGCCGGATCTGCGCGCTGGACCCTCAGCAACAAAAAAACACCACAATAACAAAATCCAACCACCCAGCCAAACAGACAAGAACCATGTCCGGAACAATCGAAGACCAGTTCGTCGAACAAAGCGCCGCCGTCGCCTTCCAACTCATCACCAGCTCCATCAAAAGCATTAGCACGCTCCTGTCAGACAAGAATGCCGTCCAGCAGGGCATGCAAAAATACGCGCGGAATTTTCTTGAACGCTACGGGGACATGAAAGTCCTCAATATGGACGAACCTATACCAATCAGGGAAATATACGTAGCAGCACAGGCACTATCCCCTCGCACAATCAGCAACTACCGCTCGATCGACGAACTGCAACTGTCCTTCCAGCGAGAGGGGAAAAAACGACTCCCCCAGGGCACATACACAGCAAGCAAGCGCGACTGTCTTGATCTAGCCAATGAAGAGCAATTCTTAAATGTCCTAGGGGCGCCCGGCGCAGGCAAATCCACATTCCTAAGGCGCTTGGGTCTTGAAGCACTGCTCCCCCGGCGGACATGGACCAACGCCCTCAAAGTTCATCTTGGAATTAAACCAGGACTGAGCGACGAAGCGAACAGCAGATACACGCACGACCACCTACCTGTCCTTATTGAGCTTCGAAGATTTCGCACAGAAGAAATTGACCTCGGCGCTCTTGTCGCGGATGAAATCGCAGTATGCGGCCTACCTGAATCAAAGGAACTTACAACCGCACTACTAGCTAAAGGTCAACTCCTACTTCTATTCGACGGTGTTGACGAAATTCCAGGCGATCGCCTCGACGCAGCCATTGCCCACATCAGAGATTTCATCGACAAACACAGTCGAAACCGATTCGTCATTTCATGCCGGACGGCATTCTACAAGAACTTCCTTACTCGCTTCACGGACGTCCTGCTCGCAGACTTCGACGACAAGCAAATATCAACTTTTGTTCGCGGCTGGTTTAGAAGCGAAAACGACAAGAAGCAAAACACCGCCGGCGAATTCCTGAGGCTCATTAACGATCCAGAAAACATATCATCAAAAGAACTCGCCAACACACCACTCCTGTTGACATTTCTATGCCTCGCATTTGACGAAACAATGCGCCTCCCTCCCAACAGAAGCGAATTGTATCGTCAAGCACTTGAAATTCTTCTATTCAGATGGGCGAACAACAAGCGCGTCCACAACAATCCCATCTATCGCGACCTACATCCCAGCCTGGAGGTCGGCATGCTGACCGAAATTGCAGCGCCTGCCTTCAAGGCCGACCGCTATTTCTTCAATCGGAGAGAATTGACCGAAGCCATTACGCAGTTCCTCAAAAATGAGCTTCAGGCACCCAAGCAGATCGATAGCGACTTAATTCTAGAGGCAATTGAGATTCAGCAAGGACTCCTAGTTCAGCGAGCTCAAGACGCATGGTCCTTCTCTCATCTGACCCTTCAAGAGTACTTGACAGCTTGCTGGCATGTGCAGAACAAAAAAATTCTCGAAGCGATAAAACTACACATCACGGATGCTCGATGGCGCGAAGTGTTCATACTCATCGCAGGACTAGAGGGAAAGGCGGATTTCTTTCTCGCCAAAATGACGGAGGCCGCCAGTGGCTTGGCCAATCAAAATACACACCTCAAACTCACGCTCACCTGGGCACTCACGCATGCTCAACCTGCATCCGATTCGATGCGGACAGCCGCACATCGAGCTTTCGCAATCACCCTTCTTCGCGACTACACAACTCTCTCATCCCTTGTAAACGCCATTCTTGAACCCAACACCATCGATCGAGCCCAGGCGCTAACAAAAACAGTCGACAGACACAGGAGCTACAACCATTTGTGGACCAGGGAGCTTGCAACGAGCCTTGATCCAGACAGCCAATCGACAGTTGATTTCGCCCCTGTACTCATCCAAGCTCCAGAAGGAGACACAAGAATCGCCCCCAACATCAATGGTCAAGCACTGCTGGCTTGTGGCGAGAGGCTCATGGCCACATTTTCAAGGCTAGCACAGTCGAACCTCCTGATTGGCGATTGGACACGTGCGGCAAGCGACTTGATGGTGGTGCTCAAACCAGTACGAGAAGCATCTACACCGAACGAATTGGCCGAGCACTGGAGTGCAGTGCGAAGCACATACAGTTCGGCTCTTGGCCTACCCGCACAACTGAAAACCTGGAACGGTCAAGCGCCGGTCTTCGAGCAGTACCTCCAGGTCTGCCGATTGATTCTAGACTGCAAATCTGCAGCAACACGGGTGACAAGGAGCGCTTGGGATTCGATTGCCGACTGCCTGTTTTCAGGCAAGATTCCGCCCAAGGTTCATTAATCATGAGCGTGGCACGATATTTCTCTCAACCACATGCGCAGCCTATTTCCTGGGCATCCGGATGCTGGGGTTCGCCGCAACCCGGGGCGCGCTCTTCGCCTTGAAGCTGCCTCCCGCTGCGGCCTTCATGGTGGGCCCTTTGGCCGTGGCTCCCAGTTGGGCCCTGGCTGTGTCCGCCTTGGGCTGCTGTGTCGGTGCGATGGCCTTGTTCATCGTGGGCTTGCGCTCGGGTGTCTTCCGCGTCTGGGGCGTGATTGTCTTCATGGATTGCCTCCGGGAATGCGTCCGGCCGGGATGCCTTCCAGCTTGAGCGACACACCGGGCTGCGCTGGGACTTCCAGGTCCACCAGGCCCCCCGCGCCGGTGAGGTGCACGTCTGGGCCGATCTCCAGACGGCAGCCCACGGCCGGACGTCCCGCGTGGTCCTGGACCAGCAGCCTGCGCCGGTCGTCGCTCACCACCACCGACGGTCTCCTCAGCGCGACCTGCGCCTGCGCGATGAGCACGCAGCGCTGACCCTTCACGCTCGCTCGGACCTGGGCGCGGACCCGGGCGACACCGGGGGCCTTGCCTTCGGGGGGTCTCGCCAGGAGCGTGGCACTGGCTGCGGGTGGACCTGGGAGGACCGCGCCTTCCCAGACCGCTTCGAACCCTTCGTCCAGCCCCACCGCCGCGAGCGACAACGGCACGCGGATGGGCTCCGCGCCCAGCCAGAGTTCGTCTGGCGCGACGATGGCCACTTCGGGCTCCAGTTGGACTTCGGCGATCCAGGACCAGCGCTCGGTGAGCAGGTTTGCGAACCAGCCGGCTTCTTCTGGCGACATGCGTGTCAGTGCCTGCTCCACGTGCGCCGGATCCGTCAGTCGTTGGAGCGCCGCAGCGCCGTCCTTGAACCTGGCGTTCTCCAACAGGCCGTCGAGCTGGCCCGGAAGCTGTTTCGCAAGGGAGCGCAGCAGGTGGCCCAATCTCTGTCTTGGAGGAAGTGCGTTCATCCTCGCCTCCTCCACAGCGAACGGCCGACCATCCGGCGCCGCAGTCGCTGTTCTGCTTGATGGAGCGCTTCGGCGTCCCTCGCCGTGAGGCGACGGCCGTTCATGAAGAAGGCCCGTGTGCTTGTTTCCAGTTCGTGTTCCGGCGCTTCTTCCCACACGGGTTCTTCATCCAGTGCTTGAGGCCGTGGCGGTGCCTGGACTCGCGGCGGAGGAAGCAACGTCTTCACTTCGATGTGCACCGGGACTGGTGCTGTGTGCCTCGTGGCCGGTGATGGGGAGAGGATGGCTTCGCCCCGTTCCTCCGATTGGGAAGGATGCGGAGTCCGTGACTCAGGTCTGTCGTGACGACGTGGCCCGAGTTCCTCCTGGAACGGAGGGACCTTTCGGGTGTCCGGTGCTGGCCGTCGATCCACGGCTCTGGGTGTCCGGATCCTCCGTGGCGATGCCCGTGGCGGCATCTCCCTTTGCTCCACTGGGGGAGCCTGTGGCGACGCTTGGGTGGTGGCGCGCGCGAAGCGATGACGGCGTGTTGAGGACTCCGGGACCCGTGCGCTGATCCGTGGGGGCTCGGCGTTCCTCTCCACGGCGGGTCTCGGCACCCGGCTCCTTCGCGGACTTGGGGCCTTCACGCGTGTTTCGACGGCGAGCGGGACCTCAAGGGCTTTCTGGCTTTCAGGTTCGGGCCGGTCGCTTCGTTGTGAAGTGACATCCCCGCCCGCGGTGCGAGGACGGCGTGGTCGTGGCTCCGTGACCTCCGTCTGAACCTCTGGGGCGCTGGGGACAACGGGGAGCGCGAGCGTGGGAGGTAGTTGCCCGTCTGGGCTTCGGGTCACGAGTTCGACCGGTGGCCTTGGTTCCTTGAGCTGTGCCGACGTGCCGACAGGTCGGGGAACGCGACGGCGGATGGGTGCGATGGGTTCCGTTACGGCCGGGACTTCGACCCGCTCAGGACGCTTGAGCACAAGTGGCGCCGCGTTGTCAGGCTCCGTGAGCCCCATGGACCTGGGGCCCGTCGAGGGAGAGGCGGTCTTCACCGCGCGGCCTGACTCCCCTTCCCGCCTTCGCGCTCCCGGCGTTGGGCGGGACGGTGGCAGCGGTGGATCCACCTTGAAGTCCCCGCGCTCTCCCCGCTCCAGGGGATGGAGCACCCGGTCCAGTTCCGCGAGCAGCGCGGCCACCGCGAAGAGGTCGTCTCTGGCTTCGCTCATGTCGGCACTCCCAGCCAGGACTTGAGGACCGTGGTCGCGGCTCTCAACTCCGGGTCCCTCAACACCGTCTTCGTCACGCCGCCGTCCTGCACCGTGATGTTGGCCGTGCCTGAATCCAGCTCGATGGGGAGCATGACTCCCGTGGCGAGGCTCGGGCCTCCGAAGCCCTTGAAGTCGCGCCGCAGCGTCACGTCGCGCACCAGCGCCTTGGGCATCTGCAGATCGCGCAGCGTGATGACCACGACCTCCTCGTCGTCCTCGCAGCACAGCGGCGTGGGCGTCGTTGTCACCTCGTCGTCCGCTCGGGCCGCCGCGCCCGTGCGCACGTCCACCGTGTCCACGGTGGCCACTCCCTGCCACCACGTCCCTTCGTCGTCCGCTCCGCGCACGAGCAACAGCTCCCCCGGCCTTGCGACCTGCACCGGTTTGCTCGAGCCAGATGTGCTCGTCAGCGGGCTGCCATCCAGGAACAGTCGCGTCGCGCCGACCTCCACCGGCGGCAGCAACTTGAACGTCTGGCCTGGATACGGCGCGGCCACCGATGACGGCACCAGACCCAGCGCGCCGCCGCCCTGCCCCAGGATCAGGTTCAGCTTCGCGCCCAGGGCGATGATCTCCTGCACCACCCCGTCCGCCTGCGGACCCGCCGCCGCGTGTCCATCCATCAACTCCTGCGTGGAGATGGACACCGCGCTTCCACTCACGGGCGACCCGCCCCTCACCATTCCGGCGACTCCGGGCAGCTTCGCATCCGTCGCGATGGACACATTCAGCGGCGCGATGATCAGCCGCTTCTCGGCTCCTTTCACCTCCCAGCCCAGCACCAGCGCCAGCGTGGGCCGGTCCCCTCCCACGTTCGCCACATGTCCCGGCTGCACTTGTCCCAGGTCCACCGTAGGCGTCACCGACAACGCCGTCGCCTGCGTGAGCGTGTCCTTCACCAGGGCCACCGGTCCCACCAGCGGGATTCCCGTGGACTGTCCCGCGAGCACTCGCGTCAGGCTGTCGCAGAATGGCTTCAGCACGAGCTTCAGCAGCGGTGCCAGCGCAGCCCGGTTGCGCACGTCGAACCATCGCTGACGGAACACCCAGTGGAAGCGCAGCGACCACTCCAACGTCCGGAGCATCCGCAGCGACCCGTCCGGATATGCCAGCCGCGACGCCACCGCCTCGTCCATTCCCTTCCCTGCCTCGATGTCCAACGTCGTCAGCTCGTTGGACAGCTGGCCGGGGATGCCCGGTGAATCCGCCCTCCGCAGCGTGGTCTTCAACGATGCCAGCCCCGACACGGACGCAGTCACGGTGCGTGGCGGATGGAGCGCCGTGGCCACCGCGCCGTAGTCCGTCGCCGACGCCTGAAGTGAGTCCGCCGCGCGTTGGAGCGCATCCGTCAACTCAGGTGCCGCGCCCTGCTCCTCAAGCGTGGCCTTCGCCTGGAGCAGCACGTTCCGGTCCGACAGGCACTCGCTCTGGCGGGTCGAGGCCCCGGACGCCACCGGGTCGAAGGCGCTGGATGCCGACGAGATGCTCAGCCCATCCAGCACGCTGCTCAGGGACACCGTCTCCGATGTCGTCTTCAACTCCGCCCGCCTCGTGGTGCGCAGGCCCGTCCAGGTCCCCAGCTCCGCGACGCCGCTCTCCGCCGCATCCTTCCGCTGGTCCGTGGTGAACAGCCCCGCGTCGATGGCGTCCTCCACGGTGCCGCTCACCGACAGGGGCCCGAAGTCATACGTGGGCACTCGCACCGCCACCTCACCGCCGTGCTTCTCGTCGCGGAACGCGAACAGCGTCACCGTGCCCGCGAGCACCGCCGCCCCCGTGAGCTTTCCGTCTCCATCCGCTCCGATGGTGCCCACCGCGAACTCCAACTCCTCCACGCCCGGCAGCCGGCTCTCACTCCCCACGAGCGAACCGACGGACACACTCGGCAGTCCTTCGCCCCGGGGCGCGGCAGCCAGGGCTGGCGCTAGCGCGATGCCCACCGCGCGACGACGGGCCCGCTCGATGACGTTGAACACGGGCAGGAGCGCGCACACCGTCTGGACGTGCGGCGCGTCCTGATCCGCCACGCCGTCCATTCGGTCCAGGAACGCCTCCAGCTGCTTCCAGGCCGCTGTCCAGCCGTCCAGCTCCGCGCTCAGGCGTGTCACCGCGCTCACGGGCCGGTTCCCTTCTTTGGCGTGTTCGGTGGCGGCGTGGATGTGTCAGCCGCGGGGGGCTGCGGACTCGGCGGACGTTCGGACGCGCCCGGACCTCCGAAGCCGATCGCCAGCGAACGCCCTCCCCGGCGCTGGGCGTGCTTCGTGGACGCCATGCCCTCCAGGATCTCCTTCTGTTCCTCCACGTGCTCCTTCGACTGGTCCAGCACCTCCACCAGCGCGGCGCGGCTCCGCTCGGCAGCGGCCTTCAGTTCATCTGGCGTGCGCCCCAACGCCTTCACGAACCGCTCGGGCGCCTTCTCCACCGCGTTCACGAACTTGTCCGCCTGCTTCTGGGCTGTCGTCTTCAGGTTGCCCCAGGCGTCCTTCACTTCGTCCCCGCTCGCCTCCAGCACCTGCGCCGCCTCGCTCTCCAGCAGGGCCTTCTTCACGTCCTGGAGTGTGAGGTCTCCCGACGCCAGCTCCATCGCGGACGACAGGCCCAGCAGCTCCCAGAGCATCGCGGCCTTCGCCAGGTTGGGCCCCGCCGCCAGCAGGCAGATGCCTCCCACGTAGCCTCCCGGGGGCCTGTTCGTCGCAGTGAGGAAGGCCTGCTTCAGCCCCGCCACTCCGCCTGTCGTGGACACCGGCAGCGCGTACATGCCCGCGGACTTGAGCGCGTTCAGCAGGTCGATGATGGCCTGCACCGCCTGCGCCAGCTTCATCAACACCTGCACCTTGTCCTGCATCGCGGCGGCGAGACTCCGGAGCAGCGTCGCCAGGTTGTCCACCGACAGGAGCAGCGCCCTCAGTGCCTCCGGGAGGATGAGCAGCTTCTCCAGGTCCGGGAACAGGTCGCGCATGCGCGCGGACTTCCAGTCCGGCTTCACCGACCTTCCGCGCGCCCGGCTTCGGCGTGGATCCAGCGCGCCCTTCGGGTACTTCTCGAACGCCTTCTTGAACGCGCTGATGTTGAGCAGCTTGCCCAGCAGGTACAGCGCCTGCCGGAGCGCATCCAGCGACGGCGCCGCCATCACGATGAACACCGCCTGCACCGGCGCGCCGTCCGTCACCGTCGGGCGCGAGTCATCCCCCGGATCATCGAAGGACGCGACGAACCGCCCCGCCCAGCGCGCGAAGCCGTCCGGCGTCACCGGCGGGCGCTCCAGCGCGAAGCCCGCCTTGAAGTCCTTGGGGATGTTCGGGATGAAGCCCGTCTCCGCCAGGTTCGTCTCCGTGGGCCCGATGCCCGGTGCGTCCGCGTAGAGGTACGCGCCCGCGTTGAGCAGGTCGTTGATGATGTCCTTGAGCAGCTCGTAGGCCGCGAGGATGAGCGCCCGGAACGGATCCGGCAGCCCCAGGAGGATGGCCGCTAGCGCCTGGAGCAGCGCCTGCACGAACTGGAGCACCGCGATGATGATCTGCAGCGGCGGCTTGATGATGCCCACCAGCTGCGCCAACCCCGGCGGCACGCCGATCAGCAGCGGCCGCCACGCGGGCCCGCCCCCGGCGTCCGTGCCGGTGGCGTCCGTGCCTTCCGCATCCTCCAATGCCTTCGCCAGGTCCTCGCAGCAGGCCTCCAGCGCGCCGTGGAGCTCAGCGATAGCGGCGTCGTTGAACTCGGCCACGCGCGTCCTCCCGGGTGCGTTGTTCCAGCTCCATCAGCTTCTCCAGCCGCTCGGCGTCCTGGGCCACGCCCACCGCCGCCGCCTGGAGCAGCAGGGCCTTCACCTCCTCCAGCCGCTCGCGCAGCACCGAGGCTTCCAATGGCTTCCAGTCAGGAGCCTGCATCGCGTCACCCCACCGGCATGCGCTTGACGAAGCCGAAGTAGGACCAGTCCAGCATCGGCGTCATCGCCGCCCAGACATCCAGGAGCGGCCCGTACGCGGCCACCGTCATCGGGTTCACCGCCTTGAGGATCTGCGCCAGCATCGTGAAGTGGATGGCCAGCCCGTCCCCCAACACCATGGGCGAGATGGCGGTGAGGCCTCCCATCTGGCACACGCCCAGCATCGTGTTGATGGACACGTTGCCCGCCAGCGCGTCGATGGAGACGGCGTTGAGCGACGGGCCCGGCAGGTCCGGCATCGCCGCGGCCACCTTCACCGCCTTGCCCGCCGCGAGGTTCACGTTGCCGCCGGACGTGACGCCAAAGCCCCCCACCGCCGTCTCCTGCGACGCGCCGGAGACGATGCGCGTGAGGCTGCCCTGGATGCGGTCCTCACGCGGGCCGCCGACAATCTCCTTCAGGCCGCTGCCACCCACCGTGCGCGAGTAGCCCGCCACGTCCACCTTCTCCGTCAGCGACCCCGTCACGTGCAGCGACACATCCCCGCCCACGTCGCGGGTGTGGCTGCCGTCCACCGTCTCGTCCTGCTTGCCCGCCACCTCCAGGTGGTCGTCGCCGTCCACCTCCGCGGAGCGGTTGCCCTCGTTCACCGTGCGCTCGTTGCTGATGAGCCGGTCCAGGCCTTCCGCGGACAGGATGACGCGGTTGCCCTGCCGGTCGTGGATCTCCACGCGCGCGGTCTCCGGCCGGTCGTCCAGGACGATGTAGTGGCCCGTGGCGGACTTGAGCATCCGCACGCCCGGCACCGCGGACTGGGGCGGGTAGTCGTGCTTGGGAATCTCACTGACGTCCGGGGCCACTCGCGCGGTGGAGTCCGGCTGGCCCAGGTCCGCGAGCGCGGGCTGCCCCCACCACATGCCGCTCCAGATGGGTTGGGACAGGTCTCCGCCCTCGAACTCCACCCACACGCCCGCGCCCACGTCCGGCACCACGAAGAGGCCCTGATCCGGTCCCGCGTATGGCGTGCACGGCATGGCCCAGCCCGTGGCCACGTCCCCCATCAGGCGCGGCACCACGCACTGGATGCGCCCCAGGTTGAGGGGGTCCGAGACGTTCGTCACATAGCCCCGGTACTTGCCGAAGTAGCGGCTCTCCGTGCGTTCGATGAGCTGCTGCAGCAGTTGTTCGATCATCGCGCGCTCCCCAGGTCGTCGTCCTCGTCGTACTGGCGCACGCCGGAGACGTCCGACAGGTTGATGTAGACGGGTGTGGCGCCATCCGGCCCGGTGAGGTGGACGACGTCGTCGATGAGCTCCACCACCAGGCCCACGTACACCTGGCCCAACGTGGTGAAGAGGTAGCAGCGCTGCCCCATGCTGGCTTCGAGCAGCTTGCGCATCACTCCTCCAGCTTCTGCACCAGCCGCGTGGCCAGCTTCACGCGCGTGTCCACCCAGATGCCCACGTCGCGCTGGCGCTCGGAGGCGAGCCTGCGGCGCGCGGCGCGCACCAGGTCCTGGAGCGTCACGGGTACCGTGGGCACCGGCGGCAGGCGCGAGATGCGCACGTCCAGCGCCCGGAGCACCGTGGTGTCCAGGTCCAGCTTCGCGCGCGTGCCGGCCAGGTTCTCCAGCGTCGCGGCCTTCGCGTCGGGCGCGTCCGGCGTGGCGGAGAGGGAGACTTCGGGCAGCGCGGTGCGCTGGAGGGCGACACGGCCACTGAGGGCGAAGGGGTCGGGCATGGGGGTGTCCTCGCGAAAGGGACTTCCAGCGCTACGGGTTGAGCTCCACCACGGCGTCGGCTTCCTGGACGTGCACACCGGAGGTGGTCGCATTGCCGACGGCCGCCACGCGCGAGCCGCCCAGGATGATGACGGAGTGGGCATACGGATCCGGTAGCGGCTCCGGCGGGAGGGGCCGGATGCCCGCGTCCTGCACCGGGATGGGGCCGGTGGTGCCGCCCGTGTAGAACGAGTCCGCCAGCACCTCGTGCAGCACGGAGACGTTGAGGATGCTCTCCTTCACCGTGGACGCCGCCGAGTCGATGCCGAGCACGCTCTTGTCCACCAGTTGGAGGGCCTTCTTCGGGTCGCCGTCCGCCGCGGTCAGCACGGAGCGCACCTGGCCCTGCACGTCCGCGGGCTTGTCCGCGTGCATCGCGACGCGGTCCACCAGGTCCCGCAGGGCGCTCGTGGGCGAGTCGTCCTTGGTCACCGCGATGCCGTAGAGCGTCCGGGCCGCCATGCTCACGTCCATGGTCGCGGGCAGCTTCGAGCGGACGTCCTGCATCGTCGTGTTGTCCAGCACGCCCTTGGCGGGGATCTCCGCCCGGGCCTGGGGAGGGAGGGGCGTGGGTTGGAAGACGAGCTCCGCGAGCAGCGTGGAGAAGGCATCGCTCGCCACGTCGCGGCGGCGCTGGAGGCCGCCCAGGAGCAGCTCCTGGTCCAGGGGCACGCCCAGGGTGGAGCCTCCGCCCACGGGAATCTGGAGCGTCAGCCTGTCCGAGGGCATCAGCCACTGGGGACGCACCACAGGCGGGGGCGGCGTCACCGTCTCCGCTCCCAGCACCACGTTGCCGGTGAAGGTCACCGGCGCTTTCTCCACGCGCAGGACGACGACGTTCACGGCGTCCAGGCACTCGCACCGGTTGCCGCTGAAGACAGTGGAGTCCGCGCGGCGCAGGTACACCGCGCCCACGCCGCCCTCGCTGCGCAGCTCATTGCCGGACACGGCCACGGAGATGACCGCGCCGCCGTTGCCCAGCAGGAGCAGCGCCGGGCCTCGCGCGGTGATGTCGTTGCCCTCCACCTGCACGCCCCGCTTCTCCTTCACCACCGGCTTCGGAAGGATGGGGAGGGGCTTGACGAGGAAGTCCACCAACGCGGGCTGCACCAGCGCCGTCGTCGCCGAGAGGTAGCGCGAGGCCGCCGCGCTGGCGCTCAGGGTGGGCGCGAAGTCCGCGGCCGTCACCGTGAGCGCGCGGTTGAGCACCGGCCCCGCGGCGAACTTCTGCTTCAACGAACCCAGCTGCACCAGGTCCTCCACGCGGGGCACCGACGCGAGCGTGGCGATGGAGGACGGCGCGGAGTTGCCGGGGACCGTGCGGCCATCCGTGCTCGGTTTGGGCACCGGGTCCGTGGCGAGGAAGGGCACGCGCGACAGCTTCGCCACCAGGTCCGGAGGCAGCGTGTCGGTGACGACGAGGACGCCCGCGCCTCCGCCACCACCGCCCGCGTGGCGCACGGTGTTGCCGCGCACCACCGTCTCGCCTCGCCAGTCGATGGCCACCTCGTGGAGCACCGCCTGCGGCAGCGTGTTGCCGCTCTCCAGGAAGACGTTGCCCTTCACCACCAGCTCGCCGGAGCCCACGAACGAGGCCACCGCCTGGCCCAGGCCGGGCTCGCCCGCGGTGGGCAGACCCGCGCACGCGAAGAGGTGGTTGTCGGAGACCACCGTCACGGACAGATCCGGCCGCAGCCGCAGGCCCGACACCGCGCACCCCTCCAGCCGGTTGCCGTCCACGTCCAGCAGCGAGCCTGGATCCGTGGGCGCCTCCGTCAACAGGTGCCCCGCCGCGCCCAGGGCGGTGATGCCGGTGACGGTGTCGCGCACGGTGTTGTCCGCCAGCCGCACGCGGCCCTGCACGCCGGACACGAAGAGGCCGTCCGCGGGCAACGGGAAGGTGTCGAAGACGGGATCCACCAGGTCGCCGGGGTCCGGGGCCTCGCCGCGCGCCAGTTGCTCCAGCGACTTGCGCAGCATGTCCAGGATGCCGTCCAGCTCCTGCATGCCGGTGACGACGGCGACGAGCGACGCGGAGACCTTGTCGGAGCGCTGGCGCAGGTACTCCTGGAGCCGCGCGACTCGCGATGCGTCGTCCTCGGCGGGGTCCAGGGCCTGCTCCACGGCGCGCAGCAGGACCGCGGCTGCGTCCAGCTCGGCCGTCACCGCGCTGGATCTGGCGACGGCCTCCGCGGCGGTGGTCGCGGGCTCGTCCACCAGCAGGTGCAGGGCCTGGCGCGCGGGCGTGCCGCCGTTACCGCTGGTGAGCGCGGTGATGGCGTCACTCACGCGCTGGAGCGCCAGCGTGCGCAATCTCCCCTGGATGCCCGCGATGTCCAGCACGCGGTCGTACTGGGAGAGGTAGAGCTGCAACGAGCCGCTGAGCACCGGCCCCGGCGCCATGCCGCGCACGGCCAGCACCAGCGCGCCCAGGGCGGAGACCCAGCGCTCCAGCGGCTCCGCCTTCGGCGGCACGGGCGGTAGAGGAATGGGCAGCACCTCCAGCGTCTGCACGCGGATGCGGTCCAGGAGACTCCGGGCGATGGCCACCTGCTCCATGCGCTTCTGCGGCTGGGCAATGGCGTCGACCACCGCCTGGTGCGCCTGCAACGAGAGCGCGGACAGCTCCGCGTCGCCGCTCACCAGCTCGCCCAGCTGCCCCACCGCGGTGCCGAAGGCGCGCAGCTGCTTCTCCACCGTGTCGTCGGATTCCGTGACGAGGCCCGCCGCCTGCCGGTCCAGGTTCGTGGCGTACAGGCCGATGGTGGCGGTGAGCCCCTGCGCCGCGACGCGCGCGCCGTCCTCCGGCGTGACGTCCGACGAGGGCAGCACGCCGGTGGTGAAGTCCAGCACCTGCTTGAGGGTGGCGCGCATGCGATCCACCATCGGCTGCATCTGTCCTCCGGTGCGCTCCACGTCGCGGTAGTCCGCCTCCACCTGCGAGGCCAGCCCGGGGTGAAGCTGCTGGAGCTGATCCGTCAGGGCCTCCTTGGACAGGCGCAGCTGCACGAGCACGTCCGTGTTGGCCTTCGCGCCCCGCGTGCCCGGCTGGAGCGGCAGCTGTTGCAGCGCGGCCTGGGCGAAGGTGCCGATGATGGTCTTCTTGGGCCCCACCGCCTGGCCGATGACGGGATGCCTCGCGCGCTGCGCCTGCGCCTCGCGCAGTTGGGCCACCTGGCTCAACGCCCCCGCCAGCGTGACCAGCGCGGTCAGGTCAGTCGGCCCGCCCTGTACCCGGGCCAGGGCCTTGAGGAGTCCCTCCTGCGTGTCGGAGGGCAGCCCCTGCACCAGCGAGTCGAAGGCGCCCTTGATGCGGTCCGCCGTCGCCACCACGGCGTCCTTGCCGGACACAGTGGCCAGATCGAATTGCGCCACCATGTCCCACGCCTCCTGGGACACAGGATCCGGCGCGGTGAAGCTGGAGGCGCGCGCCAGCGACGAGCGCACCGCGTGCGAGGTCTGGGTGTGGTCGTTGAAGCCCTGGGCGGCACGCAGGTCCGCCACGTCGCTCACCAGCGCGTTGAGGATGTTGTCCGGTACGGTCCCCAGGTCCTCCAGCTCCACCACCAGGGTATCGAGCGGGCCGTACAGGCCCCGGCCGGCCTTCTGGCGCCCGTCCACGTTCGCGCCCGTGTACCGCAACAATGTGGAGTACAGGCCCACCACGGCGCTGTGCACGTCCGCGCGCTCCGGGCGGACGGTGGAGCTCGTGACACTGAGTTGCTGAAGCACCACGGTGATGGGCGGCAGCTTCACCGGCCCCGTCACGGGCGGCGGCTGCGTCGTCGTCACCGGCGCGTGCACGCCGTCCACCTCGTTGCCCTCCACGGTGATGCCGGAGCCGGACACCACCGCGATGCCCGCCGCTCGCACCTCCGCGTCCGGGAGTCCGGGCGCGCCGTAGGCCTCCGTGCGCCCCACCTGGAGCAGCCGGTTGCCGCGCACCTGCGCCTCGTCCACGCCCGAGAGCACCACCGCGCCCCGGAGCGTCAGCCGCTCCAGCCAGCGCAGCGCCGCGTCCAGGGGAGCGCGCACGCGGGTCGTGGCGTTGGCGAGCAGCGCCTCCACGAGCGGCCGGGGACGGGCCTTCGCGTCCGCGCTCAGCACGGTCTCCAGGCCCGGGTCCAGGCGGGACAGCGCCAGCGTGTTGTCCTCCTGCGACGGCACGTCCGCGAGCGCCACCTGTTCGAAGCGATTGTCCTCCACGCGCAGGCGTCCCACCGCGCCGCCCGTGCCCCAGGTGCGCACGGCCGAGTCCCCCAGCGCGCGCACCACGTTGCCCCGGATGCGCACGTCGAACACCGGCTGCGGACCGCCCAGCAGGATGCCGAAGCCCGGCGTGGACTCGCCGTCGCCTTCGATGCGGTTGTCCACCACCTCCACGTCCGAGGCGGGGCGGCCGTTGGACGCGCCGTCATCCAGGCCGTCGCCCACGACGATGCCGGCCACCACGCCCAGCACGGACGCGGCGGGCACGGCCGGCAGGGAGATCCACGACTCGCGCACGCGCAGCGCCCGGCCCACCAGTTGGATGCCCACCTGGAACAGGCTGTCCGACACGGCGTTGCGGATCTCGTTGCCCACGACGTCCACGCCGTCGCCCGCGACCTGGATGCCCACGGCCGCGGATCCCAGAATCTGGTTCTCCGCCACCACCACGCGGTCCACCGGCCCCGCGAGTCCCCCTTCCGCCAGGTCCTGCACCAGGATGCCCACCTGGAAGCCCTGGACGCTGTTGCCGCGCACCTCCACGCCCGCCAGCCGCCCGTCCGCCACGTGGATGCCCGTGGTCGCGTCTCCCAGCGGCTGGAGCCGGTTGTTGGTGATGGCCAGCGCGTCCACGAAGAGGCCCGCGCGCGGGAAGGACGCGAGGAAGCGCTCCGCGAGATACGGGGCATACGGCGCCACCGCGATGCCTGTCGCCGCGCCGATGCGGTTCTCGTCGATGACGATGCGAGCGCAGGTGCCCGTCACCAGCACGCCTGTCGCCTCGGAGCCGGCCTGGTTCGCCTGGATGTGGCAGCGGCGCAGCGTCACGCCGCTGGAGTCCGCCAGCGTCACCACGCCGTGAGGCAGCGCCGCCAGCGCGTCGAGCAGCGGCTTCGCTTCCGGCACGTCCTCCAGCGGCTGGCCTGGATGCTGGCGTTGCAGCTTGCGCAGCTGCACCAGGGTGGCCACCACGGAGCCCGCCGCGCGGCCCTGGCCCGGGACGATGGCCTTGATGCGGTCGACGACCACGTCCACGAAGTCGGCTTCGGCGGACGGGTGCTTCACGTCGTCCTCCTCCAGCACCCGGTCGTCGTCCACCTCCACCAGCGGCACGAAGCGCTGGCCGTTCGACATGGCCACGCTCGTCTTCACCGCCTTCACCACGGGCTGGAGGCCACCGCCAATCACCACGTCCTCGTAGGGGGCCTCCACCAGCTTGAGGTCCTCGATGCGCACGTCGCCATCCAGGCCGCAGCGGTCCACGAAGAAGGCGCCGCCGGAGCCCTGGGTGCGCAGCTCGGTGGCCTCGCCGTCGCCCAGGAGGTGCACGGAGGACAGGTTGCGCAGCAGCACCGGGTGCTCCAGCTTGTAGCGGCCGGCTCGCACGAAGATGGAGCCGCCCTGCCCTCCCATCCGGTCCACCGCCGCCTGGAGCGCCTCGTCGCCGGTGATGCCTTCGAGCAGGTCCTGGTCCACGTCGCCGAAGCTGCGCACGCCGTCGCCCACCACCACCGTGAAGACGCCCGGGCCGATGACGCGTTCGGAGAGTTCCACCAATCTGTCTCGCACCTGGGCGAGCGGCAGGTAGCGCGGGCGCAGGTCCTCGAAGATTCGCGTCTCGCCTCCTGTCACTCGCGCCAGGGGCACGCAGTGGTGCACCGGACCGTGCACGGGCGCGTCCGTGAGCTGCTCGACTTCCCCGCGGGCCGCGCCGTCCGCCGCGCGCACTCGCACGGTGAAGGACCAGTATTCGGTCGCGCGCCCTTCAGTGTTGCCGAACGCCAGGGTGATGCCATCGTCGAAGCGGTAGCGCACGTTGGGCACCAGCAGGTCGCCGCCGTCCCACCGGCGCACCACCGCGCCCTGCTCCGGACTGAAGGCCCGGCCCAGCGTGCCTCCCACGGGGAGCGGCACGGGGTCGGTGGTGAGCACCGTGCTCGCGTCCGCCAGCTCCAGCTTGCCCGTGTCCGCCTGGACGCCTCGCAGCAGTCGCAGTACTGGCAGCGACGGGCCTTCCGGCTGGAGCCGGGTGACCCGGTCTTCGATGACGACGAGGTCGCCAGCACGCAGCTTCGCGGCGCTCGCGGGGGAGACCTGGAGCGTCATCGCATCCGCCGCCGCGGGCGCGGTCAGCGGGAGCACCGTGGAGCCGTTGTCTCGCGACCACAGCACCACCGGCTGCGCGCCGCCCCGGAAGAACTCCACGCGGAAATGGAGGTTGTCGGAGCCCGTGTAGCCCTCGCCCGTGGAGGCGTTCTCCGTGGACAGACAGCGGTCTCGGCAAGGGTCCAGCGGCTCTGGTGGGAAGCGGTCCGGCAGCGCGCCCTTCGGGATGTTGGTGGTGAGGCGTGCGCCGCTGGTGGGCGTGGGCAGGACCTCCGCGTCGGTGTCAGACAGCCCCTGGAGCGCGCGCACCTGGGTGACGAGCCGCAGGCGCACGGTGGTGTCCTGGCCGTCCAGCGCGGGCTCCTCCAGGAACGCGTCGTCGTACTGGGTGGTGGTCTGCTCCCAGCAGTCGAGGAAGAAGAAGTGGTGCCTCGAGCCGTCCGTGGGCAGCGCCGCCAGCGGATCCGCCTCCGGTAGATCCAGCTGCACGGAGTAGCGCAGGTCCTGCTCCAGGAAGATGCGCACGCCGTCGAGCAGCATGCGGCCCGCGCCCGGCAGCGTCCCGTCACCACCCCTTATAATGATATCGGCCCCCAGCGCCGCGTCCTCCACGCGCAGCGCGGCCACCCACGTGCGGGCCACGGGCGGCAGGCCCAGCACGCCCCAGGAACTCAGCTTCGTCGGGTCCACGCCCGCGAACGCGGCGACGGGGAAGCGCACGTCGTTCCATCCCGTGGGCCGCTGCCCCAGACCGGCGGAGAGGACCGCTTCGTTCCCTTCCGTGTCCGCGACGACCACGCGCAGGTCGATGAACTCATCGTCGGTGAGTGGCCGTTCGAAGCGCAGGCCGATGACGAGCACGGAGGCGGTGAAGGTGGTGCGGTCCGAGCGCGGCACTGCCGCGAGGTCCAACGGCGCGGGCAGCGTGCGGCGCAGCGCGATGTGGCCCCGGCTGCGAACCACGAACGGCAGCGTCTCCGAGTCATAGCGGTCCAGGCGCAGCTCGCGCGGGATGATGCGCTCGTCGTCCGCGGGCAGGCCCTGCCCCGTCCAGCCGAGCACGTTGCGGATGGGATCCACCAGGTGCGTGTCGACGATTCGGAAGCCGTCGTCGGGCGAGCCCTCGGCGACGTCGGCGGAGCGGCGGCGCGAGTCCACGGTGCGCAGCCGCACCTCCTCGTTCCAGTCAGCGTCGAGGCTCATGCGCCCCATCTGCTGATAGACGCCGGAGAATCGCCGGGCTTCGTCGAAGCGGGACCTGGAGGTGTACGCTTTCACGGTCATGGTCGGCTCATCCGAACGAGGTCGTCCTGGCTGCGGTCGGCGTGGAAGGGCGTGATGCCAATGGGCATGCTGTCGTCGGTGCGCGCGGAGAGTTCGCGCTCGTGGTCGGAGCGCTCGTCGTGGGCACCGGGGACTCCGCCGCGCTCGGAGGCGTGGAGCGCTTCGAGGCCGTTGTTGTCGCCCAGGACGAGGTAGCCCGGGTCCGTCTGGCGGTTCGATTGGACGGACACGGTATGCACCCGCGACTGGTGCGACACCGGAGGCTGTCCGCCGCGCGCGAAGAGGCTGTAGCGCAGCCAGCCCAGGTCCGGCTGGTCCGTGCGCACCTCGCCCGCGAAGGCGCAGGAGGAAGCCTCCAGCACGCCCGCTTCCGTAGCCCCGAGCACCGTGCAGTGCCGCAGTCGCACGGTCGCGCCCGCCGCGCGGATGGCGACGGCGTCGCGGTCTCCGGCGTCGAAGGTGCAGCCCGCGGCGATGAGGTGCACCCAGGGCGGCAGTTCGATGACGCCCACCATGCAGCCGTAGAGGCGTAGCTCCACGTCGGAGGGAGGCAGCGAACGCCGCGCGCTGATGTCCTGGTGCCCACCGCCCGGCATCCACAGGCCCACCTGTCCGGGGACGCCCAGGTTGCACCAGCGCAGGTCCGCTTGCCCCCGAGCGAGCACCAGGTCCAGCCGTCCCGCGATCCACAGACCCGCGAGCCACACGCGCGTGGCCGCAGTGCCTCCGAAGCCCGGGTAGAGCGCCAACGAGAGGCCGTGCTCGTCCGCGCCGATGCAGGGCGCCGCGCCCGTGTCCGCGGCGAAGAGGGACAGCCCGTTGTCCAGGCCCTGCGACAGACGCTCCGGAGCCAGACGCGGCGAACCGATGAGGCCCAGCACCGGAGGTGATCCGGATGGGCTTCCTTCCGCGATGTTCACCATGTCCGTCGGTGCTTGGCCTCCGGTTGTCAGCACCGACGGCGAGCCGCTTGCAACGATGGGTCGCGCCTGGCCTCCAGGCGCCAGCGCCGGAAGCGCTACGGCTTGGAGTCCGTCCGCGACGGTGGCGACGATGGGCCGCTCCTGGCCTCCGGCGGCCAGCACTCCGCCCGCGCGCTCCGGGGAGATCCACGCGGTGACAGGAAGGCCGGCGCCGGAGCGGTCGCCAGGACGGTCCGGCGGATCGATGAACGGGAAGTCCGGCTCCGCCCACGCGGCGGGCGGACGGCGGTCCGGCGGAAGCAGCCCCGCTCCCAATGAGGCGCCCCGCCCTACCCGCGCGGAGACAGTGACGCGGCCCACGGGAGCGTCGTCCTGGAGCACGACGCGGCCCAGGCGTGGATCCACCGCGACGATGCCGGAGGCGATGCTCGGAGCGAGCGTCGTCCACGGGCCCAGGCTTCGCTGGCGCAGCTGGAACGGGTGGCGACTCAGCCGTCCTGGCACCGAGTAGCGCCGCGCACCGCCGGCCACGGAAGCATCCCGCGAGTGGTACGCACCACCGGGCCGGGAATCGAGCGGGAGCGGCTGGCCCTCGCGAGGCTCGATGAACGCGGCGCCGTCGTTGGCGACGTTGAAACGCAGGAGTTCATCCGGGAGCAGGGCCAGCTCTGGCAGGAAGGCCAGGTAGCCCCGCCCGCCCAGTGAGAAGACGACCTCCGACGCGGGCAGCGGCGCCGGATCCGTGAGGAGCACGCGCCCGTCGACGTACAGCGCTTCGCCCGGAACCGGCGGGTTCGTCCCCGAGGCCTCCAGCAGTCCGGCGACCCAGGCATCCTCGCCTGCCTTCAGCGTCATCCGTTGAGGACGCGTCGTGTCCGCCCAGACGAGCGCCTCCACGCCGTCGGCGGTGGTGGTTGCCACGAGCGTGCCGGGCAGGTTCGCGGTGATGGGCAGTGGGGCCAGGGGGCGCCAGACAGGGCTCGCGGAGGCCGGATCACAGAGCATCACCGGCACGGCCAGTTCTCCCGTTACGGCCTCGCCGCCCAGGAGCATCAGTCCTTGCGCCGTGCTCAGCAGCGTCGCGGCCTTGCGCTCCTGGCGGTTGCGCACCGCATGGGGCCGCCACGGTCCGCCCGTGACCGGCAGCGACCAGAGGTCTCCAGTGGGCGCACCGCCCAGGTCACCGCCGAAGACGAAGACCCGGCCGCCGCGCACGCACAGGCTGGGATCCAGTCGCGCCGAGGGCTGCCGTGGGCTCGCGGTGTCCAACCGCGTCCCCGTCGGAGTCGCGGTGTCCAGGCCCGTCACCGACCACACGCCCAGCTTCCCCGTGCCGTCCGGTGCCACCAGCAACAGTGAGTCACCAGCGATGGCCAGGGACATGCCTGGACCGTCTGGAGGCAACGCGCCGATGAGCTCCGCCACCTGCCAGGGCGCGCCGTCAGCGCTCACGTCGAAGCGGGCAAGGCGCAGACTGCCATCCGCGAGGTGTTGCTCGATGCGAGCGACCCACGGCGCACCGGCCAGGTCCACGCGGATGGCATTGCTGCGAGGAGGCCCCTGGCGCAGACCCACGGTGAGGGTGCGCCACGTGCCGTCCACGTCGCGCAGGCGCGGCTCACCGCTCACCCGCTCCACGAGCAACGCCGCCGTGGTGCCGCCCAGGAGCTGGTTCGCTTCCGGCGAGACGGTGACGGCGTTCAGTGCGTCCGACACCAGTTCAGTGGACAGGAGCACCGTGTCCGAGTTCTCACGCGCGGCCAGCAGCGTCAGTCGCCAGGTGTCTCCGGGCGAAGGCCTGCCCCGGTCCGCGAAACGCAGCGTGGGCGAGGGCCCCACGGGCGCGGTGGGCAGCGGTCCGCGCAGGAGCGGCAGGGCTTCCGGTCCCACCAGCGGAATGCCGTCGACGGAGACGGTGATGGCATCCGCGCGTTCAGCGGCGTCGGCGTCCTCGGCCAGCGAGGTAGGGGTGAGCAGCATCGCCGCCGTGCGCCCCGTGACGAGCGACGGAGGCGCGGGCTCATGGCGAGCGGTGAGGCCTCCAGTGAGGTCCGCGCGCTCCAGGGGCTTGAGCCACACCAGGGGACCATCGCGGTCCAGTGGATCCACGCGAAAGCCCCGGTAGCCGTTGGGCAGCGTGAGCACGGTGGCCGGGGTGACTTCCTCCAACTCCACGGGCGTCAGGCGCGCGGTACGGATGAGGGCGACATCCGGACGTGCCCAGCCCAGCAGGTCCAGCGTGCGCGGCGTCGCGGCGACACGGCCCGCATCCGCGCTCCCCAGCCGGCGCAAGGCCTGGTCCAGCGTCTCCCCGGGCGCGATGCCAATGAAGGGGCCACGCTCCGGGACACCGGCGCGGGGACGCTCGATGCCAGGCGAGCGGCGGGTGAGCTGATCCGCGAGGCCGATGGGATCCCACAGCACCGCGCTGCGCCCGCGCCAGGGCAGCAGGTCGTTGAGGTCCTGGGTCTCCAGCAGGGAACGGAAGGACTCGTCCACTTCCGCATCCCAGAGGCTGGTGACGGAGAGCACCTCCTCCAGCGACGCGAGCGTGCCCTTCCGTCGGCGCCACGCCACCGCGCGAGCCACCACACCTCGCTGCACGCGAGGGTCGTCGGTGATCAGCCGTGCGCCCATCAACTCCGCGAGCAACGGCAGCGCCTGCGGACCCGCACGCTCCACGAAATGATCATCCCAGAGCTGATCCACCGCGCGCGCGAACGCATCCAGCTCCATGCCCAGCACGGCGAGCAGCTTGAGGAGCGGCTGATCCGCGAGCGTGAAGTCCCGCGCCGAGTAGAGACCCGGGAGGAGCTGGCTCAGCCGCTGAGAAGGAGGGCTCATAGGTCCTGGGCCTCCTCGTAGGTGAGCGCGACGCCATCGCTCTCTCCAGACGGCGGAGCCCATGCGAGCAGTTCGCCGGGCGCGGTGACGATGCGCTCGAAGAGTGCTGGCGGCGTGCCTTCGCGATGCAGCCGCTGCACCACCACCGAGCGCAGGCCCGTGATCTCCGCGAGCGCGCCGTACACGTCCGACAACTGCAGGTCCTGTCCCAGCTCCACGCGATCCGGATCCAGCAGACCAAGCTCACGCTCCGGGTTTCGGTCCACGCCCAGCCGCAGGCGCGTCTCTTGAAGCACCGCGACCGGATCCGCCCCCGTCACCACGCGCAGCAGCACCCGCAGCCGCACTTCCACACGCTGCCGGTTGATCAGGTTCAGCTCCACCTTCGGCGCCACCCGTGCCGCCAGATGCGCGTGGAGTGCTTCCAGATCGGCTGCGCCCAGGGCTGCTCCTTCCGGCCCGGCCACCACCACCTTCAACGAACGGCGGCGCACGCCATCCCGGAACACGTTCGCGCGGTGCACGCCGTCGAACACCAACGTCAGCGCCTGCACGTCCGAGAGCGACACGGCGCGGTCCATCGCGCCCACCGTGGCGGGCCCTCGCACGCGCGCCAGCGCTGGTGCCTCCGGATCCGTTCCTCCGGCCAGCGGCAGCGGGTTGAACGTCTTCTCCACGCAGGGATGCGGGCTCGCCATCGCCAGCAGCCGCAGCGCGGCCCGGTTGCCACCTGTCCCTCTGCCAACCCGGTAGCGGACCCGCACCTCCGCGCCCAGGGGCAACGCCGAACCGTGGTCCCCTTCCCCGAAGCGCAGCCGCGCGGCCCCGGCCGGCAGCGACTCCACCGAGAAGGCCAGCTCATCAGGCGCGGCGTCCAACAACGAATCCACCGGATGCCACGCGCGTCCCCCCACCGTCAGGGACACCTCCGGCCGGCGGCCTCCCGCGCGGCTCGGATCACGCAACCAGGTCACCGGCTCATGCAGCAGTGACACCGTGCGCAGATCCAACGCGGGAACGGCGACCTCCTCCACAGTGGAGCCCTCGCTGACGAGCATGTTGTTTCCCAGCAGCACCACGCCGTCCAACGCGTACGCGCGCGACAGCGGCGGCTGGAACGTCACCTGCGTCATCGGCGTGCGCTGACCGGGCGGAACCTCCGTGCGGACGCGCAGCACTCGCAGTGCTTCGCGGTAGATCCGCTCCGTGCCCTTCGCTCCTCCAGGGCCCAGACGCTCCACGTCCTCCGCCAGCACGAACCAGTCTCCTGGCCGCACCGGCGGCTCCTGTGAAGTGAGCCCGGAGGCATCCGTCAGCGGCAGCAGGTAGAGGGAGTCCGTACCGGATGCCGCCACGCCCAACGGCCGGGCCACTCCCGCGTCCGCGCCGAAGGCCTGGTCCGCCCGATTCAGCGCCTCACTGCCCTTGAGGATGACGAGTTGATCCCGCGCCTCCTGGATGAGGCTGTTCACGAAGGCATCCAGGAACGTGACCATCTTGTCCAACCGGACCGCGTGCACGGTCGGGTCCTCGTCCGCGCACGGGGCCAGCGCCTCCTCCAACGCGGCCAGTGCGTCCGCCTGCCGCTTCTGCAGGTTGCGGAGCTGGCGGGCTAGGATCTCCTGCGACTCGGACAACGCGCCCACGGGACGGCCGGGCGGAGGCACCGCCTGCGCCACGACCTTCTGGGCCTCGCACAGTTGTTCGCAGAGCGCGTCCAGCGTGCTCTTGCACGCCGCATCCCCGCCCAGGTCCAGCGTCTTCATCAACGACGCCAGCTTGCGAGCATCCTGCTTGGCGCGAGCCACCTGCCGTTCCTCCAGCGGCCCGTGGCGCTGCACCTCGATGCGATCCTGGAGCCCCGCGACCACCGAGCCGGGCCCGAAGATGCCGCCCGTGGGAGCAGGAGCCCCGGGCTCACCCGCCTCGCCTGAAGGCGCACCGGTTCCCCCACCCGTTCCACCCGTCCCCGTGCCTCCACCTGTTCCCGTCCCCGTCCCGGTTCCAGTTCCTGTCCCCGCTCCAACCGGAGGAGGCAGGAACGCACGCAGTTCGTTGAGCTCCGGCAGCAGGCGCAGCGGCGCGAGCGTCTCGAACACGGCGGCGGTCTCTTCCCCCTCCGCCGCTGAATTCACCGCCGTTCCCGGCGACAGCGTGCCGCGCACGTTCGCCTTGCAGCGGAAGTGCTGGAGCCCCACCGCCGCGGTGCCCGGACTCGGCCGATAACCGATGTGCCCGAGCAGCTTGGAGACGGAGTCCTCCAGCCGCGCGGTGGCGAGGAAGCTCTCCTCCGCCCACGCCTGCTGATACGTCCACAGCACGTGCAGCGCGAGCGCCACGCTGTCCAGCAGCCCCCGCCCCAGGTCCACCGACGATGGCGCCGCGTACGCGAGCGGATTCCACGTGGGCGCCTCGTCCAGCCGGGTGAAGACGGTGCGCGCCGACTCGCCCAGCCGGGTGCGGAGCTGCTCATGCGTCAGCGCCTGGTGCGTGGAGGGAACGCGGCTCATCGCAGCCCTCCGCACACCTGCACGGTGAGGACGCCTTCCGAACCCGGCCAGTAACCACCCCGAGCAGTGGCCACCTCGTCGGGTCCAATGGGAATGACGCCCGCCTCCAGCCGCTCCTGCGATTGTGGCTCCAGCCGGCGGAAGCGCTTCACCCGCACCGCCGTCACGCCCGGGACGCGCAGCACCGCCTGGTACAGGTCCGCGAGCTGCACATCGCCGTTCAGGCCAGAGCGGTCCGGATCCAACAGGCCGCCGTCCCCAGCGATGGCGCCCACCACCGCGTCGCGCACCTGGTCGGCCTGCGCATGCGGCGAGGCATCCACCTCCAGGTCCAAGTCGAGCGGCACCCATTTGGGCGGCAGCGCTTCCACGTCCACGCCCAGCAGGCGGATTTCCTCCAGGCGACTGCGCACCCCCGCCCATCGGCGCAGCAGCTCGTCGCGGTCGAGCGTGTCCTCGTCGCGCAGCAACACCGTCACGCGGATGACCGTGCGCAGGTCCCGGTCCACGGCGCGCGCCGAGGCCCCCGCCACCTCCGGCATCTGCTGGAGCATCCGCACGTAGTCGTCGACCGTGACGGCGGACAGCGGCTGCGACACACCCGCCGGTGCACGATAGCGAATGGAGTCGAGCGACTCCGCGTCGCGCCCCCCCACCGCGGGCAGCGGATTGTCCACGCGCACCAACGCGCGCACGTCGTCCATCGATTGGGCCAGCAGCTCGCCCGCGGACGCGGAGCGCTGCGGATCCAACGGCACCTGGAGCAACCGCGTGAGCACGCCCTCCCCCACGTTGGCCACCGTCCCCAGCCCCACGCGCAGCGACAGTCCCAGCGTCGTCTCCCGGGGCGGAAGCACGGCGCCGTTGACGCCGTCGCCCCAGCGCAGGCTGGCGCCACCCGTGGGGGTCGCGCGCAGCACGAACACCTCATCCCCCGGCCCCTGGATGGACAGGTCGTCCACCAGCGTCCAGGGGTCGTCCTCCACGCTCACCTGGAGCTGGGGCGTCCCGCGCCGCGACGTCTCCTCCGGCAGTGGATACCCGAAGGCCTGGACGCTGACCGGATGGAACGGCAGGGCGAACTCGCGCTCCTCGCTGCCGTCCACGACCGGGGACAACAACGCACGCCACTGCGCGAGGCTGCGCGCGAAGGGCTCCGCCGAGTCCGCCTCGAAGCCCTCTGGAAGCGGCGTCACCGGCAGCCCGTGATGCGCGGGCACCACGTTGCCCAGCACCGTCGCGCGAGGCCCGGGTGCGGGGTCTCCCGGCGCCAGGAACACCTCCGGCGCGAACCTGCGGGGATCCCACCCGACGAAGGTCGTATCGGTGGCGAGCGCTACAGACGTCACTCGCACCACGTGCCCGCTCTCGCCGCGGCCCCGGTAGAGGATCAGCCACCGGCCGGGCTCCAGCTCCGGGTACAGCCCCGCGAGTGTCGCGCCCGTGTCCCCCAGCTGCACGGACTCCGCGAGCGTCACGGTCTCCAGCCGGGGGAAGTACGACAGGGGCGACTCGGTGACGAACACCAGCGAGTGCTCGTCCGTGGAGACATTCGCCACCAGCGTTTCGGCGGGAATCTCCAGCACGCCGCCACCGGTAAGGAACTCCAGCGCGGTGGTGCCGGGCGGAAGCACCGACAGGTTCAGTTCATCCAACCGCGCCTTCACCAGCGCCGCGAGCGCCTCCGGATCCAACCGGAACCGCAGCATCACCGTGGCGGAGAGCCCCGGATCCGGCACGTAATCCAGTCCACGCGCGTGGTCCTCCACGGAGCGCCGCAGCCGGGCGTCCTCCAGGAAGCCCTCCACCACCGCGCGCTCCTGCTGATACGCCAGCGAGTCCAGCTGCGCGGCCACGGCCTCCAGCAACATGGTCGTGAAGTCCGCGGGCCCCCGGTCCTCCCACGGCGCCATCACCGTGCGGGCCCGCTCCAGCATCACCGCCAGCAACGACTGCGCGTCGCGAGCCTGGTAGTCCACCAGCGCGCCAGGCGCCGGACGCTCCGGGGCCGCGAGCCACGGGCGCGGCTGCGGATCCCTCACGTCACATCCCGGCACCACGTCCGGAGCCCACGCCCCAATGAATGGCGCCGGGTCGCGAGGACCATCGCCCGGAACCGGCACGGCCGCGCGCGAGATGGCCGCATCCGGCACCAGCCGCAGATCCACGGTCTCCGGAGGCGGCAGGCCGCCGGTGAGCAACACCGGAGGAACCTCCGGAGTCCCCGGCGTCCGATACGGCAGGGGCCCCACCTCCAGGAACGGCGGGGCCGCGCCCTGAGCGAACAGCGCGGGAGAGGCAGACAGCTCCGCGTCCGGCTCCAGCACGAACGGCGCGCCCACGATGGCCGTGAAGAGCGAGTCGTAGGCGCGAATCTCTCCAGGCCCCAGCCGCAGCCCATGCGCATGCCGGTGCCAGGTGAGCTGCGCGAGCAACAGCTGCTCCGCCTGGAGCCAGCCCGCATGCACGGACGTCCAGGCCTCGGTGCGTCGCACCAGCGCCGTGCGCAGTCCGCCCTCCAGTTGCAACGCGGTGCCGGTGATGACGAAGAGGGAGCAGTCCTCGATGGCGATCTCCCCCGGCGTGCCCACGTCCAGCACCGGCTCCAGGCCGCCCAGCGGCGCGGCCACGTGCAGGCCCACGACGTCCGCATCGGTGGGAAACGCAGGCAGCGTCAGCGGCCCCACGACCGAAGCAGACAGTGCATCCAATGCGGCGATGAGCCAGTCCGACCAGGACGCCTCGGGCTGCGCGGACACCGGAACAGGCGCCGCGGACACACGGCTCACCTCCACGTCGCGAACCACCACCGGCTCCAGCGAAGGTCCCCCCAGCACCCGCATGCCCGTGGCACGCGTTCCGGCGGAGACATCCTCCACCTGGCCCATGGCCACTTCGAGGCTCCGCCCGCCCAGTGCGAGCACGCCCATCGGGAACCCGCCCTGTACCCGCTGCACGGTGAAGCCACGCAGCTGGAGCGCGCCCGCCGAGGCCACCAAGAGCCCGATGCACCACTGCACTCCGAACGCATCCACCTCGCTCACGGACACGTCCACCATGGACAGGCCCTCGCCCTCCTCCCGAGCCACCAGCACCCGAGCTCCGGTCGCGTTCGGCCCGGAGACCTGCGACACCGTGAGCCCGGACAGGTCCGCTCGGGTGAAGCCCGCGAGCTCCAGGCCCACGCCCGTCTCCATGCCCATGACGTTGCGCACCGACACGTCCGCCCACTGCGAACGTTGGCAGACAGCACGCACGCCAAAGGCCTCACCCACCGTGGCCCTCACGCCGTCCACGGACAGGCCCGTGACGCGGGCCTCCATCGCCAGCAACCGGAGCCCCGTCGCCACCTCGCCCTTCGCCTGCGTCACCGTGAGCGAGTCGATGACCACCGCGCCGTCCGGCGTCTCCACGCTCATCGCCGCGCAATCCCCCGACGCCGTGGCGCTCACCGTGACGTCCGACACCTCCACCCGCGCCCCCAGGAGGACCAACCCTGCGTCCAACGCCACCACCGTCACGCCCGACAGTCCGGTGACGAGCCCCGTGACTTCGAGCGTCCCGCCGTCGAGCTTCAGCGTCACGCCCGGGCCGCCCGTGAGCCGCAGCGCGTGCGCGGGCGTGCCGATGACGAAGTTCGAGGTGAGCACGCCCTCGCCCACGGGCAGCACCCACTCCACCTCGCCCGGCGGAGTGGCCTCCAACGCGGCCTGTGCCTCCGCGAGCGACGCCTCCAGCGGCAATGTCAGGACCCGCGCGCTCACGGCGGCGCCTCCAGGTCCCGGCGGAACAACTCCGCGTGTTCCTCGCCCGTCGCCAGCAGCGTGTAGAGGATGTCCACGTAGAGCGTGGCGTCCCCGGCGATCACCTTCACCGCGTCCAGGCGCACCTGGTCGCGCATGAACTCCTGCACGTTGAGGCGGATGATGTACTCGGCCGTGGCGGCGGCCTCCGGACTCGCGGCGCCGAACACCATCCGCTGCACGCCGCACCCGAAGCGTGGCCGGTTCACCCGCTCCCCGGGCAGCGTGAAGAGCAGTTGCTCCAACTGCTGGCGGATGACCTGCGAGGGCCCCACCGTGCGCGGCGTGCCCAGGTCTCCCAGCTGGAAGGGGAAGTTCAGGCCGCGCCCCATCACGCCACCCCGTTGAGCGCGTCGCGCGCCAGGTCGACGTCCACCTCGTAGCGGGCCAGCGCCTCCGCCCACACCCAGCGGTGCCGCGCGCCGCGCACGTACCAGGTGCCATCCATCAGCTTGCCCGCCCCCACGAGCCCCACCGGACGCCGGGCGCGGAGGATGCGCTCGTAGCGCAGGCCCTGCACCGTGCCGTTCGCCTCCGCGAGCCAGTCCGCCTCGCGGTAGTCCGACCACGCCAGGTTCTCCACCTCCGGCACGTCGTGCGGCACGTCCACGTACTGCAGGCCCACCGCCTTCGTCTGGGGCCGCTTCGGCAGCACCGCCGCCATGCGCGCCTTCAGGATGTCCGCGCGACTCGTGGGCCCCATGCGCGGGAAGCGAGGCGCCGTCACCGTGGCGGAGCGGATCCGCCGCGTACGCTCGTCGATGTGCTCGCCATGCAGCTCCGTGGGGCGGTGACTCTCCCAACGCGCCTTGAGCTCGATGACGGTCGGCGTGGAGCGAGGAATGAGCGACAGGTCCGGCTGCTTCGCTCCGTCCGGCCGGGGCAGGTGGAAGTGGCCCACGCTCTCCGGCGCCGCGTTGGCGCCCGCGCCCACCGGCCCCTGCTTGCGCTCCACGAAGACCTCGAAGCCGTTGCGTCGCGCGAGCCACCGGAGGAGCGACGCATCCGTGCCGCGCTGGAGCACCACCGCCCGCGCCGGGTCGCGCACGGGCGCCGTCTCCTGCACGTCCAGCGCGAAGCCGTATTCACCGTACAGCTGCCGCACGATGCCCGCGTCGGACAGCCCGCTGAACGAGCGCGTGCGCTCCTCCAGGTGCATCAGGCACGACGCGTCCAGCCCGTACACCTCCAGCGACGAGTCCGGCATGCGGGAGGGGCCGAAGTACGGCTCCACCGCGGTGATGTAGCCGTCGAACACCACGTCCTGCACGTCCGGCGCCTCGCTGTCCGGAGCGCCCAGCCCGAAGCTGATGGTGACGCGCTTGAGCAGCGCGAAGCGCCCGTCCGCCAGCGCGTCCCAGTCCCCCGAGTTCGTGGGCGCCATGTCCAGGGACAGGTGGAAGGAGGACGCGTCGTCGGTGCGCTCGTCCACCTCCAGACGCGACACCCTGCCGCGGGCGTCCGTCATGGGCTGCCCGTCGATCCACAGCTGGAGGAACGCCGCGCGCTGATCCGCCATCAGGGCTTCTCCGGGATGAACAGCACCGTTCCCGGCTCCAGGAGCGCCTCGGGCTCGAAGGTGGGGTTGGCGTCCACGATGCGCCACGCCTGATACGGGTCGCTGAAGTAGCGCTGCGCGAGCAGGTCCAACCGGTCCCCCGCCACCACCTTGTGCAACAGGGACGTGGGCACGCTCGGCGCCACGCGGGGCACGTACAGCGACACCGTGGCGCCCTCCGGGCCCAGCGGCACCGCGTACGTCGGCAGGTCCTTGTGTCGCGAGGAAGGGTCGCTCATGGCCGTCTCTTCAGCTCGCCCCGTTGAGCTTCACCTGCGGCGCCAGGGCCTGCGCGATGAGGGTGCTCGCGTCCGCGCCCTTCACCGCCGCCAGGTCCTCCATCCGCAGGCGCTGGTCGCGCAGGTTCGCGAACGCCTGGGCCACCTTGCTGTTCGCCGCGTTCTCCCCCACCTCCAGGATGCGCATGCGCAGGTCCACCTCCGCGCGCAGCGGGAACAACGCCGGGTCGAAGCGCTGCTCCACGATGGTCATCCCGGTGATGACCACCGGGAAGGTGCGCGGCCCCAGCATCAAGAGCAGCTCCGTGGGGTTGAGCGAGACGAGCTTCGTCGCGGGCTTCTTCTCCTCGTCCCCCGTCTGGTCCTTGCCCAGCGCCATGCCCTCCAGCATGGCCAGCTCCGGCAGCACGCCCTGGATGCCCTCCCCCTTCGTGTCGCGCAGCAGCGCCTCCGTCACGTCGAAGACGAGCTTCAAGGCAATGGTCTCGCTCTTGGCGTGCAGGCCGCCGCCGCGCTGACCGTCGGTGAGGATCTTGGTCTGCTCGGGCGTCTTGCCGGGCTTCGTCTCCCACTGGCCCGCGCGCGTGCGCGTCACCGTCTCCGGGTTGTACTGGAAGCGCAGCGCGATCACGCCTGACTCCGCCTTCGGGTCGGCGGACGACGGCGGCAGCGTCACCAGCATGCCCTTCTGGAGCTGCTGGTCGAACGCGATGAGCGTCGGGTCCAGGTTGCGCGTCATCCGTTGCCCCGAGCGCCGGGCGGCTCGCGCTGGGCGAGGCTCCGGGCAATGGCTTCGTTGTTCTTGTCCATCAGCGCCACCACCGTCTGGGTGAACAGCTTCACGAACTCCTTGGGGTTGTCCGGCACGCTGCGCAGCATCCACGCGAGCTCACGCTCCAGCTCGCGGCGGGTGAGTCCGACCTGTCCTTGCACCGGGGGTGGGGCCATGGCGTGCGCGTCCTCTCGTCAGCTCCAGCCATCCACCAGCGGACGGCCTTCCAGCTCGTTGCGAAGCAGCTCCAGGTAGCGCCACCGCCGGGCCCGCGGCAGGGCCAGGATGTCCGCCTCCGACCAGTGGTAGTGGAAGGCCAGCACGTGCACCTCCGTCTCCAATCGCGCCGCCCCGCCCCGCAGCTCGCGAGCCAGCAGCGCGAACGGATCCAGCTCCAGCTCCAACCACGCGGCGCACTTCGGACAGCGCGCCAGGAGCCCCAGGTCCGGCGCGCTCGTGCCGTCCGCCAACGCCAGCGCCACCGCGTGCCGTGAGCGCGCGGGCAGGGCCAGCCACGCGGAAGGCGTCAGCGTCTGCCCATCCACCACCACCAGCCGCGACCACAGGAGCGCGGACCGCTCCTCCCGCGTGCCCTGCACTTCCGCGAGCAGCGCGTCGTCCTCGCCCGTGGGCTCGCGCACCTCCGCCCGTCCCTCTGGCAGCGCCACAATGAGCACCTCCGGCGCCGCGTCCACCCGCTCCGGAGAGAGCGCGGAGAGCCGCACGTCCACGTCCGCCATCGCCTCGCACTTAGGCGCGGGGCAGCGCGCCACCAGCGTCGCCCGGTCCCCGTACATCCGGGCCCGCAGGTGCAGCGCCAGGTGGTGCCGGTCTCCACGCGTGAGGCAGGCCGCCAGCTCCTCGTCCACGCGCGAGTAATCCCCCAACCGTCCCAGACACGCCGCCAGCCATCCGCTCACCGCGCGCTGGCCGGGACGCTCGCCTGCCTGGGCCAGCGCCCACTCCTCGCGGCCGGTGAGCGGGCGCAGCTCGCCCTGGCGGTGGCAGCGGCCGTCCTCGTCGAAGAGGCCGTGCGGCAGCAGCACCGGGATGGGAGGTTCCAGGAGCACGTCAGACCACCGGCTCCAGCGTGAAGCCCTCGTGCTGGACCTCCAGGGACTCGATGAGGATCTCGTTCGCCTCCGCGGCCAGCTCCGACATCGCGGTGAACTTCGAGACCCACGCGTTGCGCAGCACGAACTTCTTCACCGCGCGGTTGAAGTCCAGGTCGAAGACGAGAATCTCCACGGTGCGCCGGAAGTCCGGCTCCGCCGAGCGGAATCCGGGCGTGGCTTCGTGCCGGATGAGCTGGGTGGCCCAGTCCCGGAACGTCGTGTCCTGGGTGAGGCCCGCCTCCAGCGTGAGGGGCTCGTAGTGCACCCGGCCCGGGGACAGCTCGTCCACGGAGGACGGGCTGTTGCCGGAGCGGAACTTCACCACCTCCACGGTGCCGGTGATGCCGGAAATCTTCCGGCACGCGGCCACCTCGATGTTGTTGAAGAGCACGCGGAAGTTGAAGTTGCGGTACGGGTCGCGCTTCGTGGATTCGACGAATCGGGGCATGGCTTCACTCCTCGAATGGGGACGTCAGGGCGTCGGGAGGCTCGTCGCGGGCATGGACAGCACGGGCCGGGGCACCGGCTCCCAGCCCTCGTGGGTGAGCTCCAGCGTCAGGAGCGCCACCTCGCCCGCCATGGCGTCCAGCTTGGGCAGGGCGTGGAGCTTGCTCACCCACGCGTTGTGCACGTGGAAGCTGCGGATGCGCGCCTCCATGCCTCCGGGCGGGGGCACCGCCGTGGGGTGCGCCCAGGCGTCCCACACGTCGATGAAGAGGTCGCGCTTCACCGGCTCGCCGGGCGCCTTGCCGGTGCGCGCGAACTCCAGCACCGCGCGCGCCCAGCGCTCCAGCGTGTCGTCCAGCGCCAGCCCCTGCTCCAGCACGAGCGGCTCCCAGTTCACCTTGTGGGGCTGGGCGTAGCGGTGCAGGTTGTTGCCGCCCTCCCACGTCTCATAGGCGCCCACGCTGACGGACAGGCCGGACACGGTGCGCACTCCCGCCACGTAGTCGCCGGCCGCGGACGTGCTCATCCGGAGCCGGAATTGGAAGGTCCGCAGCGGGTTGCGGGCGTTGGCGGGGACGGGCGTGGGCATCAGGCCGCCAGCAGGCTCTTCTGGCTGATTTCGATGACCACGAACTCCGCGGGCTTCAGCGGCGCGAAGGCCACCTGCGCGGTGACGATGCCCGCGTCCACGTTCTCCTGCGGGTTGGTGCTCCGGTCGCAGACGACGCTGAAGGCCTCTTCCGGCGTGCTGCCCTGGAACGCGCCCTGCCGGAACAGCCCCAGCATGAAGGACTCGATGGCGACGCGGATGCGGCCCCAGAGCTCTTCGTCGTTGGGCTCGAACACCGCCCACATCAGGCCGCGCCTCAGCGACTCCTTGAGGAAGAGCGCGGTGCGGCGCACCGGGATGTAGCGCCACTCCGGGTCCGGCGACAGCGTCCGCGAGCCCCACGACACCAGCCCCACGCCGGGGAACTGGCGCAGGCAGTTGAGGCTCGCCGGGTTGAGTTGGTCCTGCTCCGCGTCGATGACGGGGTACTGGAGGCCCAGCGCATTGGCGAGGGACGCCTCGATGCCGGCGGGCGCCTTCCACACGCCGCGCGTGGTATCCGTGCGCGCGAAGAGGCCCGCCACGTGGCCGGACGGCGGCACCAGCCGCGTGGGGTTGCGGCCCACGCCCACGGAGTCCGCCACGCGGATCCACGGGTAGAACATGGCCGAGTTCTTCGAGCGTGAGGGCAACCCCTCCACGAACTGCTTCGCGTCGTCCGGCACCACCGCGAAGTCCTTGTCCACGCCGCCGGGGCCGTCCGCGAGGAAGAAGCAGTCGCCCCGGTTGTCGCAGTACGCGACGCCCGCGGCGATGAACGACACCTCGTTCTTGCCGGGCAGCGCCACGATGTTGACCTCCTCCGTGTCCAGCGCGTGCAGGCCCGTGCGCAGCTTCGCGTCGCCCGCGAAGTCGGACGTGTCCAGGAGGCCCGCGCCGTCGTCGCCGCCCAGGAGCCGCAGGTTCGTCACAGAAGACGGCCGCACCACCGGGTTCGCGGGCGAGTCATCCGAGTAGCCACGCGCGCGCGGCGCGAAGCCCAGCTGCCGGAGCATGGTGGGCACCGTGGGCTGGAGCGTTTCGCTGATGGAGAGCTGGAGCCCGTCGAAGGACTCCGCGCTCGTGCCCGCCGTGCCGGCGGCGGCGGTGCCGGTGAAGCCGGTGGCGGAGAGCGACAGCGTGGAGGTGCCCGCCGCCGTGGCCAGGCCCGTGATGACGGTGTTGCCCTGCGCGTCCGTCACCACCGACGCGACCTTGCCGGCCAGCGCCACGCTCAGCGAGTGGTTCAACTCCGCGGGCGTCACCGCGCCCTTGTCCACCGCCAGGATGGGGATGGGCACCACCGTGGTGCCGCTCGGCGAGCCCACGGTGACCTTCGCGTCCTCCGGGTCCAGGTCGTACGTCGCGCCCGTGGGCTTGGGGATGGTGAGCGTGGGCCCGGTGGCCACCTTCAGCGAAATCTCCGGCGAGTCCGTGCCGCCGATGACGAAGGTGTTGGTGAGACCCGCCGCGGTGACGGCCTGGGTGAGGAAGGCCTTGAGCTCCGTGGCGGTCAGCTGCACTCGGCCGTTGACGAACGCGGCGGCCGGCACGGCGGCCACCACCAGGGCCTGGGTGATGGAGACGTCCAGCGTCGTGCGGGGCAGGTCCGGCTGGGCCTCGTCCCAGGCGGAGACCTGGAGCTTGCCGCCGTCATAGAGGCTGTACTTCGTGCTGGCCAGCACGGCGGCCTTGAGCCGGGGAGGCACGCCCGGGACGAGCACCGCGCCGGGTGCCCTCGCGGCGAGCGCCACCTGGAACTCGTCGCGCACGCGGAGGTAGCGGGAGATGTCGTTGATGCGGTCGCCGACATAGTCCTCGCTGGACGGGTCCATGCGCACGTCCTCGAACGTCTCCAGGCGGCGCGTGGCCCCGGCCTCCGTCCACATCACCTCCACGCGGAACGCCTCGCTGGGGAAGTTGAGGGAGTCGCTCACGTTGACGCGGAGGTAGTCGGACCACTCGCCCGCGCCCCGCGCCAGGAACGTGAGGGCGTTGAGGCTGCCGCCCGCTCTCGCGACCAGGGGCGTGGACACGCCGCCCACCGCGTCGGAGGGCAGCACGCGCACGACGTAGGCGCGCCGCCCGCCCGAATCGAAGAAGGCCTCCACCGCCTGCGCGACGAGCCCCGCCTCCCCGGGCTCGTGTCCGCCAAAGGCCCGCTCGTACTCGGCGAAGCCGGTGACGAACGAGGCCAGGGCCGGGATGCCTCGCGCCGTGCGTCCGACGAACGCCGCCGTGGACGTGCCCACCCCTTCAATGGGGCGCGCACCGGCACTGATCTCCTCGACATAGACGCCCGGATGCAGTCGCTCAGCCACGTTCATCCTCCTGGTTTCAGATGGTCCCGCGCCTGGCGGTATCGACTTCGGTGACAGATGTTCCCGGATGGCCGCTGGCGCCTCGCGCAGCACCGCGCGCGATGAGATCCACCCGCGGCGTCTCGACGAGGCGGGCGGTGCTGCGCGCGTTCGGCTCGTCCATCAGCGCGGAGACCCGGTAATCCACGCAGCAGCGGTACAGGTGGTTCAAGAGGTCGTCGCGGCGGCGCAGCTGCGTCTGGAAGAAGAAGCACTCCTCCTGGAACACGAGCGTGCGGCCCCGGGCCCAGGCGCCCTCCACGGGGCGACTGAGCGTCACGCGGTCGCCATCCAGCCCCAGCACCAGCGCCTGGAAGCGCTGCTTGCCCACGCGGTAGCCGTCGTCGCTCGAGCCCAGCACCACCACGTCGCCGGGCTTGAGGCGCGAGGCCGCCGTGACGGAGCGGCGCAGCGCCGGATCCAACGGCCCCACGGGCTCCGCCACCAGGTGCACGTGGTCCACGGTGAAATCCAGCGGCGTGCCCGCTTGCGCGCCCAGCGTGAGCACCATGTCGCTCGCGGCGACGGTGACGCCCGGCGCGGCGACGGGCGGCGCGGGGGTGGCCTCCGCGTCCTGGAGCGGCTGCGGCACCCCGTCCGCCGACAGCCACACCACGCCCTCCCCCGCCTCCAGCCGCGCGTGCAGCACCACGCCGGCCTCCAGCCGCTCCACCGGAAGCCGCCAGCGCGTCTCCGCGACCTGCGTCCCGGTGGCCTGCGCCAGCGTCGCGGTGGCCACCACCTCGCCCATGGGCCGGGTGTCCACCTGCTCGTAGCGGACGATGAGCCGCAGCACGGGCTGCCCCTGCGCCATCAGCACGGCCACCGGCAACGACTGCGCGGCCACGGCGCCAGCGGCGACGCGCAGCCCCACCGACAGCGCCAGCCCGTCCGGGGCCGGATTGTCGGCGTGGAAGGGGTCGGGCACGGCGGGCATCGGGTAGACGAGGACGGAGGCGGTGCCGGTGCCGGACAGGCGCAGGCCCTCGGCGGCAGGAAGGAAGGACGCGCCGGGCGTCAGGTCCACGCGTCCGCCGCGCGCGCGCTCCAGGTTCTGATCGCTGGCCTCCAGGTGCACCAGGGACAGGGCCGTGGTGGGCTCGCCGCGCGTCAGCAGGCGGACCGTCGTGGCGCCTTCGGGCACATCCTCGGCCAGCAGCGACGGGCGCAGCACCAGCTGTCCGCGCGTGGGGATGGAGAGCGCCACCGTGTCCATGATGGACGCCAGGTCCACCTGCGAGCCCGCCCACAGGTCCACCTGCACGTCGATAGCCATGGCCTTGGGCGCGCGGATCTTGCTGAGGAACACCCTGCCCTCTAGAGAGCGCTCCGGAGGCTCCAGGCCCAGAGGGCCCTCGATGCCACCAGCGACGGGCAGCACCTCCACGCTGGAGCGGAACTCCATGGAGGGGATGCCCGCGTCGGAGCTGATCGCGAGCCGGCTCCCCTCCACGTCCCAGCGCGCGATGACGCCAGCGAGCGCCTCCAGCAGCAACGGGTCCGTGAGCGGCGCGCCCGTGGGCTCCTGGAAGAGTCCACCGGTGAGCGCATCCGCCAGCCGCGCGTTGATGGCGTCAGCGAGCGCGGGGCCCGTCGCGGTGGAAGAAAACGAGCCGCCCGGCAACCCCGTGAGGGTGACGGTGGCGCGGCCATCCAGGCGCAGCTGGAGCGAGCCATTGGGCGGCACGCTGTCCGCGGAAGCGCGAGGCCTGCCGACAAGGTGGCCCGGCACACGGAAGGTGGCGACGCCCGTGCGGCCGTTCTCTCGCTCGGGTTCGGGGAACAAGCCCAGCGGGCCGACGACGGAGAGGAATGGCACGCGCGAAGGGCGGTAGCCTTCATCCACGTAGCCATGCGCGGCGAAGACGCGCACGTCGCCGCTGCGCAAGGCCACCCGGCCCTGCCATAGCAGTCCGCTGAGGATCTCGCGAATCACGCGAAACGACCCTCCAGGGCAATGTCATGTCTGGCTTCAAGCTGCAGCGTCACGGCACCCCCCGGCACCCCTCGGAAACCGCCCGACTCCCGCTGTGACACGCGAAGGGCGGCGACAATGAATCAGGAGCCCAGCCGCCGTCAACACTGCACGCATGTATTGCTTTGATATTTTGTGTGTCTATTCCGACGGGTCTCCCATCCCGAGGGGAGGGTGGATCGCGGTGGCTGTCCGCTGCGTCGCAAACCACCTTTGCCGGAGGGGGAGCGGTGGATGCGATTCGAGGATCTGGTGGCCCTGGCCGCCCAATTGTTCGACGCCTCGGGCGTGGGCGTGATGGTGGTGGGAACGGTGGTGTCCGTGGCGCTCGTCCTCCAGGACGTGCGGGGACCGCGGCGGGGGGAGGCGTACCGGCAGCTTCGCCACTACCTGGGCCGCGCCATCCTGCTGGGACTGGAGCTGCTCGTGGCGGCGGACATCATCCGCACGGTCGCGGGGGCGCCCTCGCTGCGGCAGGTGCTCATCCTGGGCCTCATCGTCCTCATCCGGACCTTCCTCAGCTTCACCCTGGAGGTGGAGATCGACAGGCGCTGGCCCTGGCAATCCAAGCCAGTTGACGAGGATGCGCCCGGCCCTCCGCGTGCATGAGCCCATGGGAGGGCCCGGCCCACTGCCTGTCTGTCATTGGGTGCCGACCAGGCGGCAGCCGCGCCTCCGGACCGGTGTGGATTGCCCACCGGGGTCGGGGATGCACACCCTCCAGATCAGGCCACTCCCATGGTGGGAAGCGGCGTTACGAGGCCCTGCCTCCAAGCTCGCCGGGAAGGGCCGGGGTCAAAGGAGGCGCGCGTGGAGAGCCCCAGCGCAAGCTTCGACCCGGAGACCATCGATACCCTCTCCGACGCGCATTCCCGGCTGCTCCTCGAGACGCTGGTGGCGAGCACGCCGGTGGGCCTCGCGGTGGTGGACATGGAGCAGCGCTTCGTCCAGGTCAACGACGCGCTCGCCGCCATGAATGGCCTCCCGCGCGCCGCGCACCTGGGGCGCAAGGTGCAGGACATCGTCCCGGAGATGTGGCCCACCCTCCGTCCCCAGTATCAGCGCATCCTGGAGGGAGGGAGCGCGCAGACGATAGAGGTGGTGGGCGCCACCTCGAAGGAGGTGGGCATGGAGCGCCACTTCCTCGTCAGCTACTACCCGGTGCGCACCAACGCCGGCGTGTTGCTGGGCATCGGCGTCATCGTGTCGGAGGTCACCGAACAGCGCAGGGCCCACGACGCGCTCCAGGCCAGCGAGCAGCGCTACCGCTCACTGGTGGAGGCCATGTCGCAGCCGGTGTGGTCCACCAACGCCCGGGGCGAGGTGGTGGAGCCCGCGCCGCGCTGGCTGGCCTTCACGGGCCAGACGCACGCGGAGCACCTGGGACTGGGCTGGCTTTCGGCCATCCATCCGGACGACCGCAAGCGCGTGGTGCGCAGCTGGGTGGAGTCCCTGCGCACGAAGGCGTCCTACCGGGGTGAGTTCCGCCTGCGCTTCCACGCGGGGGGCTACCGGGACGTCGTGGGCCGGGCGGTGCCCGTGTTCGGAGAGCAGGGTGTCATCCGGGAGTGGGTGTCCACGGCGGAGGACATCACCGAGCGCAAGCACGCGGAGGCCCAGGTGGAGAACGAGCGCGCGCGGCTGCGCTCCGTGCTGACCAGCGCCCCGGCGTCCATCGCCATCCTCTCCGGCGAGCGGCAGGTCTTCACGCTGGTGAACCCCCTCTACAAGGTGCTGTCGGGAGGCGCGGACCTGTTGGGCACCTCCATCAAGGACGTCGAAAGCGAACGGGGGGTCGAGTACTCGCGGCTCTTGGAGAAGGCCTATCGCCAGGGCGAGGCGTTCATCGAAAAAGAGGTCCCGGTCACCGCCGACTTCCAGGGCGACGGGGCCCGGTCGACGCGGCAGTTCGACGTGGCGTACCAGCCGCTGCGCGACGTGCGGGGCCAGGTGGACTCCGTGCTGTCGTTCGCCGTCGACGTGACGGTTCGGGTGGAGGCCCGGAAGAAGCTGGAGGAGTCCGCCGCGTCCCTGAGGAACCAGCAGCAGTGGCTGGAGGCGATGCTGGACCGGACGCCCGTGGCCATCATCCTGGTGGAGCCCGTGACCGGCCGCATCATCTTCGCGAACCAGGCGGCCCGGCAGATGGCCGGCGGTGATTTCCCCGGGGGCCTGCGGGAGGAGAGCTACAGGGGCGGCGCGCACCGCTTCACGGACGAAGCGGGCCGCGAGCTGACCATGGAGGAGATCCCCGGCATCCGCGCGGCGAGGGGCAATCCCGTGCACGCGGAGCCGGTCGTCTGGCACACGCCCACGGGGCATTACGCCTTGCTGGTGGAGGCGGGCACCCTGCCCGCCCAGCACGGCCATCCGGAGGCGGTCCTCCTGGCGCTCCAGGACGTCACCGAGCTGAGAAAGACACAGGCCCAGCTCCAGCACGCCGTGTCGCTCCGGGACGAATTCCTGACGGTAGCGTCGCATGAATTGAAGACGCCGCTGACGCCGTTGCAGCTCAAGCTCCAATCCCTGGTCAGGGACGCGCAGGCGGAACAGACGCTGGAGTCGCTGCGGGAGCGCGTGGTGAAGACGGCGGAGACCGTCTCCGGGCAGATAAGGAAGATGACCACGCTCATCAACGACCTGCTGGAGGTGACGCAGCTCACGGGCCCCTCCGCACCGCTGCAACTGGAGGACGTGGACCTGGCGGACGTGGTGCGCGACGCGGTGGAGCGCTTCCAGGCCCAGGCGGGGAAGGCGGGCTGCGAGCTCATCGTCCACGAGACACCCGGTGTCGTGGGCCGCTGGGACCGCCACCGGCTGGAACAGGTGGCGAGCAGCCTGCTGTCCAACGCGCTGAAGTACGGCTCGGGCCACCCGGTGACGATTCGCGTGGAGCAGGTCCACGGCCGGGCGAGGCTGAGCGTGAGGGACGAAGGCATCGGCATCTCGCCGGGGAGCCTCCAGGCCATCTTCGAGAAATTCACCCGCGCCGTGTCGACACGGCATTACGGCGGTCTGGGATTGGGCCTCTTCATCACCAGACAGATTGTCGAAGCCCACCACGGCACCCTGCGCGTGGAGAGCCAGCCCGGCCACGGCGCGACCTTCGTCGTGGAGCTGCCCCTGGGCTGACTCCATACACCCCCACCCAGCACCACGCCGGAGGCGCGGCGGCAGCTCCAACTCCTGCCGCTGCGCGCACGCCTGCTAGACCAGAGGCTTCTTGAGTGCTCGCACGAGCCGGTTCGTCTCCGAGTCATGCACAGTCAGGGCATCAAGGAACAGGTTCGCGGCGTCCCTCTTGCCATGGGTGCTGATGCGCGACTTGACCTGCATCAACAACTGACGCGCGACGTCCCTCACGCCCTGTTCGAACACACCGGCGCCGGCCACGATATCGGCCCCCAACTCCAGATATGACGCCACATCTCTCGCCCACAGATCATTCAACCCCTGGATCATGCGCGTGTCTTCGCTGAAGTTGAAGTCTGGATTGTCCTTCAGCGTGGTGGGAAGGGGGACCCACGACTCCGCCCGGCCAAGATGGATTGCGCTGGGCGGATATCCTGTCGCGTACATGAACGTCGTGCAGCCGAAGCATGAGGCCAGCTTCGTGGTGGCGTTCCCCACCGCGACCTCGTACGGAGTGGTCCACGGTCCAATCAGCTTGCAGTGCTGGATTGCCCAGTTCATCCCATGGCAATACCCCACCACCATGCGATCGCCCGACCAGCCACGGATGAGGTTTGCGCGCTCGAAGGAGCCCCAGGACGGATCCAGGACTGGATTCGGGCCGGCACGGATCACCCCCTGATACTGCGTCTGCGCACTCCACCGTCTGCCCTCGTGACCGTTGTAGTCGATGAGTCTCCGGACGGTGGAAACCATGCGCACCTGTTCCGTGACGGGGTCATCCACCACGCCGTAGTACGCGCCACGCTCCTGGGTGGTCACCGCGCCTTGCTGGCGCGAGCCCAGGAGAAGATCTTGCGCGAACGCCATGGAGCTGAGGCCCCTCATGGGCCGGTGCTTGTCGTCCGACGCCGCCCCTCCGGGACGCCCTGTGATGGCAATGCCACTCGTGGTCCTGGGATCCTGGGGGTTGTAGGGCTCGGTCGCCTGAGCCTTGATGCCACCGATGCCGCCCGAATCGAAGCCCGCTGAATAAAGGGCTTGATCCAGGCGGCGGACCACCGCTTCGTGCGTCCTTCGCGTAGGGCCTGGCTCGTACTCGAAGTGGAGGGTGACGGGTTGCAGGAGCTCCACTCGCGTGGCGAGAAAACCCAGCAGCGTGCTCACGGTGATAACATCCGCATGCAGCGGATCCAGGCCGCCCGGTTGTCCATCCAGAAGACTCATTGTCTGGCTTTCCTTCAGGGATTGGGAACGAAGGCCCCATGTCCGTTCCAGCAGGTCGCTGACCGGCCCGAGCCGCGAAGCGGGAGCCGCCGTCGAAGCATGGGAAGCCCCATCATCCAGACATCGCCGCAGCGGCTCCAGGACCCGGCGGGTCAACGACCCTGGGGGGCAGGGTGCCCCGGACCCACTCCCTGAAACATCCAGGCGAGGGGCGAGACTGTTTTCATCGCTATGTCTCTGTATGATGACGGCGTGAAGGAACCCGCCACCGGGTTTCACGGAAGCAGGCCGGAGCGCCCCACCCATGTCCTTGTCGGTACACAGAGCCCTCGTCGCGGGGCTCCTGCTGGGCGCCCTGCCCGCCTGGGCCCAGTCCGCCCTGCCCGGCTTCGAATTGGAGCACCTGGAGATCAATCCCGGCCGGGGAACCGCGGTGATGCGCAACGGCGAACTGCTGGTGCCCGGCGGCATGAGCCTGGGGCTGGTGGGCCAGTACCAGCGGCTGCCGCTCGTGCTCCTCAACGGCGAGCGCCGCCTGGAGGCCGTGCGCAACCGCGCGTCCTCCGTCCTGGCGGGCAGCTACGGGGTGCTGCCGTGGCTGGAGGTGGGCGCGCAGGTGCCCGTGGTGTTGTGGCAGCAGGGGGATGATCCAGCGCCCCTGGGCCTGACGCCGCTGGCCTCGCAGGGCCTGGGCACCCCGGAGATACAGGCGCGCCTGGGGCTCTTGTCGCGCCGGGACGAACACCCCGTGGACCTCTCCATGGACCTGGGCGTGGGGCTGCCCATCGGCAGCGCGGCGGTGCTGGGCCGGGACGCGGGCATCCGCGTGCGCGCCCTGGCCGCCATGGGCACGCAGGTGGGGTTCCTCAAGCCCGCGCTGGAGGCCGGCGTGCTGCTGCGCTCGCGCATTCCGCTCTCCGCGCCGGGCGCCTCCGGGCAGATGCTGGAGGTCCGCCTGGGCGCCGGGTTGACGACGGCCGGCCAGGGGCTGCGCGGCGAGCTGGCGGTGAAGGCCGCCTTCGCGTCGGACATGAACCAGCCCGCGGTGGAGGTGCTCGGCGGCGGGCGCATCCCGCTGTCGGAGGGCCTGGAGCTGCACGCGCTCGCCGGGCCCGGCCTGGGACGCACCCCGGGCACGCCCATCGCCCGGGTGCTCCTGGGCGTGTCGTTCCGCCAGGAGCCTCCTCCCCGGATGGAGGTGCTCCCGGAGCCCGTGCCCCAGCTGCGCCTGGAGGAGTTCCAGAAGCAGCCGGAGTACGTCCCGGACACGAGCGTGGAGCCGGTGCCCACCCGCGAGCTGCTCCCCCCTGAACCCGCGCCCCAGTCCTCGCCATGACCTTCGAGCCACGCATCGTGCTCGCCGCGTTCGACGGCACCCAGCCGCCTCCGGACAGCGTGCCCGCGTGGCTCGCGCGAAGCTGGGAGGATCCGGACGGCTTCGCCTCCGCGATGGCCCCCATCCACGCCGGCCGGAGCACGCCCTTCAAGAGCCGCACCGGCCAGCACCACGACTTCTTCCACGACCTGGTGGCCCGTCACGCCACCACGGACCGCATCGCGCTGCGCTCGTACTCGCGGACGCAGGGCTGGCGCACGCTGAGCTACCGCCAGCTCCAGGAGCAGGCCACGCGGCGGGCCACCGCCTGGGCGGGGTTGGGCGTGAAGCCGGGCGCGAAGCTGTGCCTGATGCTGCCGCCGGGACCGGAGCTGATGGTGTCGCTGTGCGCCGCGCTGGGCCTGGGCGCGTGCGTGAGCCTCCTGCCTCCCGGGGCCCGCGCCTTCGTGGCGCGCCGGCTGGACGCGCTCGCGCCCCAGCACATCGCCGCCGAGCCTCACCAGGCGCCGCTCCTGGGCAAGCACGCCGCGCGGCTCCTGCCGATGCAGACGCAGGTGCCGCCCGCGCTCGCGTCGTACACGTACAAGCCGACGGAGCCAGTGGGCCTGCTCTTCTCTCCCCTGGCCAACCCCAGCGACGTGCCCGTGCCGCTCACCGCCGGGGACGCGTGGCGGAGCGCGCTGGTGGACGGGCTGCTGACCTTCGGCCTGAACCCGGGGGACCACCTGGCGGCGCCGGGCTTCCACCCGCTCCAGCACCTGCCTGCGCTGTACTTCACCACGCTCCTGCGCGGCGCGACGTACCTGCACGTGGATCCCGCGGACCTGGACGTCTCTCCCGCGCTGCTGACTGAACACCCCGTGCGCGCCCTGGGCCTCACGCCCGCCGTGCGCGACCTGGTGGCGCGCGCGCGCCTGCCGCTCAAGAACGTGGGCCTGTGGTTCAGGGATCCGCAGGCGCCCTTCGACTTCCACGCGTGGCGCGACGCGCTCAAGGCCTGTGGGCTGGCCAGCGTGCCCGGCGGCAACGTGTGCGTGGACCCGGCGTGGGGGGGCGCGGTGCTGTGCTCGCACCGGCGCGTGGCGGCGGACGTGCACACGGACATCTCCCCCGCGCCCGGGCGCGCCTGGGCGCTGCGCGACTTCACCGACAGCGGGCAGGACGCCCCGGGAGACACAGGGCTCTTCACTCCGCTGCCGGACGCCGGACGGCCGCCCGCGCACGTCGTCCTGACGCGGGTGCGCGGCCAGTACCACCACTTCGGCGTGCGCGAGCCCCGGCGCGAGGGCCGGGTGTTCCTCTTCACGGAGGCCGCGGACGCGCTGCGCGAGCCCCCTGGCCCCCGGCTGGACGCGGTGGGGCTGGCCGTGCCGGTGAGCGGCATGGCGGGCGCGTATCGCAGCGTGCTGCTCGTCTTCACCGGCGACCTGCCCCCCGGCGTGGAGGTCAGCGAAGCGGACGTGCGCCGCCGCATCGAACAGGCCCTGGGCGCGGACGCGCTGCCGGACCGCATCGAGCGCTTCGCGCTTCACGCGCGGCGCCTGGACGGCAAGCAGGACGGACCGGTGGACGAGGAGTGGTGCCGTTCGCAGTACCTCACGGGCTCCCTGAAGCTGAAGGCGGGGGACCCCTTGTTCCAGGCGCTCACGTCACTGCGCGCCCGGGTGGAGTCACGCTGATGGGAATCCAGGTCGTGTCCGGCGCCATGCTCCAGTGCAGCTTCGGTCTGGCGCCCTCCACGCTGTCGGTGCCGCCCGTCAACCAGGTGAACGCCACCGCGCCGGCGGCAACCATCATGGACAACATCCCGGGCATGAACGTGCCGCCCTTCGGCATGTGCCAGTCCATGGCCAACCCCACCGTGGCCGCCGCCACCGCCGCCGCGATGGGCGCCCTCACGCCCATGCCGTGCATGCCCATGCTCCCCGCGCCCTGGACGCCGGGCTCGCCCACGGTACTCATCAAGGGCAAGCCCGCGCTCACCGACAAGTCCATGTGCACCTGCGCTTACGGCGGCATGATCAAGATCAACGTGCCCGGCCAGACGAAGACGCAGGTGAAGTGACTCACGGCAGGGGCACGTAGCGCAGGGGCGCCTCCCGCTGGGGCAGGCGCACCTCCAGCTCCACCACGTCCTCCGCGCTCCAGACGGCGAACAGCTCCACCAGCCGGCCGCACAACAGGTCCACCAGCGGCAGCAGCGACGCGTCCATGGGCCCGAAGCCCAGCTGGTACACGTACTTGAAGCCCGCGGCGCTCCGGGCGAAGGGCTTGGACTTCACGGACACCTCCGTGAGGGACGGCAGCAGGTCCCTGAAGTGCCGCTGCGTCCGCACGCCCAGCACCTCCAGGAGGAACAGCAGGTCCTCGCGCCCCAGGAACCGCTGCGTGCGCAGCGCCAGCAGCTGCAACAGGGCCTGCTGCCCGTGCTCCACCGGGTTGTCCCCGCCGGGCGCCACCGCGCCCACCAGGCTCCACGGCACGCCTTCCAGGAAGCGGTCCGCCAGCACCGGCCGGTAGCCCCGAGCATCGAAGCGCGGCGGCAGCGGCTGGTGCCACAGGCCGTCCACGCCCAGCCGCACCGGCTTGAGGAACGCCTCCGGCATGTCCAGCGCCAGCCACGACGTGCGCGCCAGGCCCTGACCTTCGTGCTCCAGCTCGTACGTGTCCGCGCCTCCGGAGATGGCGCCAGGGCGCAGGGGCACCATGCCCTTCGGAGTCAGCTGGTACACGCCCGTGGCCGTGTTCAGCCGGAAGCCCATGGACGAATCCGGGTGCTGCACCGCGTGCCGCTCCTTCGTGCCGTCGTGCTCCACGGGTGCCGCCATGGCGCGCTGCAGGTTCACCACCGGCACCGCGTGCGCCACGAACGAGTCCGGCCCCACCACCAGCTCCGACGGCCAGCGGCCCGTCAGGCGCAGCGTCAGGGTGAAGCCCTGCCAGTTGCGGGGGGCCGGCGGGATGCGGGCCTCCAGGAACAGCTCCTGCTGCGGGAAGTGCAGCAACTGCCGCAGCCGCTGCAGCGGGTGTTCGGACGCCTCGCCATCCGCCGCCACCGGCCGGGGCGCGCCGAAGCGCACCGGGCCCGAGTGCGCGTCGAAGGGCTTCACCTCGTGCTCCATCGCCTCGTCATCGAAGCTCACGGTGGCGGAGCGCACGGCGCCCTTCAGCTGGAAGAACACCGCCAGGGACGCACGGAAGTCGTTGAGGTGGTTGATGTGCAGCCGCACCTCGCCCGGTGAGTCGTTGCGGGGGAAGCCGCCCTCGAAGACGAGCCGCAGGAGCGCGCCGTCCTCGCCCTGGCGCTCCAGCCGCGCCTGGGTGAGCCGCACGGGCAACAGCCGCAGCGGGGCCAACGTGCGCAGGGAGAGCGGCCCGGTGGGACCGCCGCCCAGGCCCGGGTTGAGGAGGAAGGGCGTGCCCCGGGGCAGCTCCGCGGCGTCCACGAAGCGCGCGTCCGGCTCCGCGCGGAACATGGCCATGGCGGGAATGGGATTGAGCAGGTAGGCGAAGTGCTGCTGGAACAACCGCAGCGTGCTCCGCTCCAACGCGCGCTGCCCCGCCCGGCGCGTGCGCGCGGTGAACAGGGCCATGGCCTCCGTGAGCCGCCGCACGTCCGCGTCCTCGCCGTCCAGCGGCGCGGATGGGTGCAGGGCCGTGTAGCCCAGGCGGAACTTCTCCAGCGCCTGGAGCTCCTCCAGGAACGACGCGTAGAGCGCTTCATCCATCCGCATGGCCTAATCCCCCTCCTGCACGCGCAGGAACATCCGGCCCTCGGTCACCTCGATGAGCTGGGTGTCCTTCTCCAGGGTGCGCTGGATGCGCAGCATGGGCTTCGAGTCCTGGTACAGGTGCTGGATGGACGTCTCGCTCTTGTCCGTCTTGCCCAGGAGCAGGTGGTTGCCCTGCGACTCCTTGGGGAGCCGCGCGCCGGGGCGCCACTCCAGGAAGCGGTCCATGCGCGCGTGCTGGTAGCCCAGCGACACCAGCACCCGCGTCCCCTTGTCCATGGGGAAGTAGAAGTGCCCGGGCTGCTGGTGCGGCTCATAGGGGACGAGCACCTCCTTGTCCCACAAGGGCAACTTCACCCGGTACGACTCCACCGACGTCTCGTCGTCCTGGCGGATCTGATACGTGCGGTCCGGATCCCCGCCCTCTTCGCTCACCACCCGCCCCTCCGCGAGGAAGGGCCAGCGCGGCGGCCGGAAGCGAGGGCGCCGGAAGGTGGGGTCCGCCGCCTCCTCCAGCGTGGCCTTCAACTTCAGCTCGTAGTCGTTGGCGTCGCTGTCCGGGTCGTGCGCGGCGTCGGCCTCCACGGCGCGTGCTTCCAGCTCCAGCGTGTGCAGCCGGTACTGCTTGCCGTGCGTCGCGGCCTGCGTGCTGAAGTCCCCCAGCGTGTAGAGCCCGTTGAGCACCAGCGACGCGCGGGGATAGCCCGCGAAGGACAGCCGCACCTCCGGGCCCTCCATCTGCTGGCGGTTCGTCTCCAGCGTCACCCGGTCCGTGAGCGTGCCCTCCAGCGTGGAGGTGACCAGGCATTCGGTGAGGACACCCGCGATGGCGTCCGCGTTCTCCACCGCCTTGCGCTTCGTGCCGGCGTCCACGTAGCTGTTGAGCACCGACAGCGCGTCCCGCCGCGGCTCCGGGTAGCGCAGGTCCACCTCCGCCACCTCGTCGCGGGTGAGCACCAGCGCCTCGCCGCCTTCGGGCTTCGCGGCCGCGAGCGTGTACTTCCCTTCCGCGTAGTTCAGGAACATGCCCGCGTGCATGCGCGCCTGCACCCAGTGCAGGAAGTCCAGGAAGCTGGCGCCGGAGTCGTCGTCCGCGCCCAGCCCCAGCGCGTGGAGGCCGTGCTTCGTCCCCGCCGCCTCCCACTCGTAGGCCACGTCCAGGCCTCCGGGAGTGTTCGCCTGGATGACCGCTTGCAGCGTCTCGTCCACCCACACGCCGCTGGGGAAGTGGCGGCGCCACAGCATCGCCGCGGGGTCCACCAGGCGGATGCGGTAGCGCCGCTGCATCACCGGCGCGTCCTTCACGTTCGCCAGCGAGCGCTCGCGGACGTGGCGCTCCTCCACCCGCCCGATGAACTTCAGCGGCAGGGCCTCCGCGCCCTCGCGCCCCTCCGCCTGCGCGCCGTAGCGGCGATCCACGGTCAGCGTCGCCGTCAGGGGCTTGGTGTCGGTGAAGGGGGTGAAGAGCGTGTCCTCGTCCCCGCTCTCCTTGCACATCACCCACCACTCCACCTGGGCCTCGAAGCCGTAGGAGCGCGCCTTCACCGACAAGCGCTTGATGCTGCCCGCGGGCAGCGTGAAGGACTCGTCGCCGGCCTTGAGGTCCAGCGTCAGCTTCAGCTGTTCGGTGAACTTCATGGGTCGTCCTCCCCAGCTGCCTCTTCCGGAGGCCGTTCGCGCAGGCGGCGCGAGCCCGGGTCCAGGAGCAGGTCCATGGGCTCGTGGGAGTCACGCAGGAGCAGGCGCACCACCAGGCCGGGCGCGCCGCCTGCCGTGGCGGGCGCCTCGTCGATGGACACCACCTCCACGCGCTGCTCGTAGCGCGACAGCGTCTCGCGGATCTCCAGGCCCAGGCCCGCGAGGCGCTCCGCGTCCGAGCGGAACCCCGTCTCCGTCAGCCCGAAGCCGGGCAGCACGGACGCCGCGCCGCGCTTGGCCTGGAGCAGGTGGCCCAGGTTGCGGAGCACGGCTTCACGAGGCGTCTCCACCACCCCCAGGAACTTCCGGTGCAGAAAGCCCACGGTCCCCTCCCCTCCTAACGTCCAGCTGCTTTCGGCGTGCCCATGGCCATGCCCTGCCGGTCGCCTTCGACACGCGGAGGCGCGGCCACCGGCACGGACGTGTCGCCCAGGAAGATGAGCTGCCGCAGCGGCTTGCCCTCCGCGCCCGGCAGCCGTTCGTAGCCCAGCTGCCCCCGAGGCCCCAGGCGCACGGTCCGCCCGTGCGCGAGCACCGTCAGCACCACCTCCAGCTGCATCCGCGCGGGCACGAGCAGCGGCAGGATGTGCCGGTGGAAGCGGTGGCGCACCCGCGCGGGCCAGTCCCGCCCGCGCATGTCCGCCTCCTCGTCCGCGAACACCTCCACCTGGAAGCCCCCGATGTCCGTCGCGTACGTCTGGCCCAGGATGCCCGTGCCATCCAGCGGCGTGGGCCCGAAGGCGGGCCGCATGCCGGAGAAGCGCGTGCGGAAGGAGCGGCGGACACACGTCACGCGCAGCTCCGGGAACACCTGCTGGAACAGCCACTGGAGCGTGGCCTGCGAATCCACGCCCACCATGCGCAGGTAGAAGCCCTTCGTGCGCTCCCAGTCCCCCACCAGGCTCGCGTCCCGTTCGGGGTGCAGCGCGTCCACCAGCGCCAGCAGCAGCCGGTGGTCGAAGAAGCGGATGAAGTCGAGGAACGGCTCCGGCTCCGGCAGCTGTTCGGCCACCTGGAGGAAGTAGCTGGGCAACAGGCCCGGCGTGGCCAGGAGGCCCAGGTTGAGCGTCACCACCACCCGGCGCACCGGGGCAAGGTGGAACGTCACCGCCTCCACCAGCGACGCGGACGCCACCGGCTCCGGGTTGCTTTCAAAGAGCACCCGGTCCCGGCCATAGCCCTGCGTCTCCAAGAGCCGCAGCAGCGGTCCCAGGTCGAAGTCCTTCGCGCGGGCGCGGATGCGCCGCTCCAGCGGGGACAGCAGCGGCGAGGCGCCGATCATGAGCGGAGCCGCCTCACTCGCCCGGCCCCACGAAGGCGCCCAGGTCCACCTGGTAGAACTGCGACAGCGTGCGCCACTCCATCGTGTCCTTGCGCTCCCAGTGCTCCTGGATGTCCCCCACGTGGCGGTTGAGCAGCGCGCCGAACGACGAGAACAGCTCCGGCAGGTAGCGCCGCGGGTCGAACTCCTCCAGCGTCCGGAGCACGTCGTCGCTCACCATCGCGGCCTTCTGGAAGTCGCCGCGTTCCACCAGCACCTCGAAGGCCTTGAGCTTGTCGCACAGCTCCAGCAGGTGCACGGATCCCCGCAGCTGCAGCGGCCCCGTCGTGCGGGGGAACGGCGATGGCGGCGTGGCCGCCGCAGCCGCGGAGGATTTCGCGCCGCGCCCCTTCGAGGGGGCGGCCGGCTTCGCGGGCTCCGGGGACGGGGCGGGAGCGGCCGCGCGCTCCTGCGTCGTCTCCCGCAGCCACTGTCCCAGCCCCGCCAGGCCCTGGGCCCCGTTGCGGAACGCGGGGCCTTCCAGCACGCCCTGCAGGGTCTGGATGCCGCGCAGGGCGTCCTTGCGCTTGCCGTCCGTGAAGCCCTTGGTCCACGCCTCCCAGCCGGCGTCCCGCTTGCCGTGGTGATACTTCAGCGCGCTCACCAGGAGCTGGAACAGCCACGTCAGCGCCTTGTTGAGCAGCACCGCGGGCTTGGACTTGTCCTTCCCCTCGCCCTGCGCGGCCTCCTCCGCCGCCGCGCGCGAGAGCGCGACCAGCACCTCCAGCACCTCCGGCAGGCGCGAGAGCCCGTCCTCGCGCAGCGTCGCGAAGAGGTAGTAGGCCGACAGCCGGACCTCGTAGACCCCTTCACCGTCCAGGGCCTCGATGGCGTCCGCGGCCTCGACGTAGGCCTCCCGCTGCACCAGGTCCGCCACCGTGAGGAAGCGCGGATCATGCGACTCCAGGCGCTCCAGCGATCCGCCCTCCACGGGGCGCAGGCACAGGCTCAGGTCTCTCATGGTCTGTCTTTCCACTTCATGTTACATGTCTTTCATTCACAAGGACAGACACCCCATGCCCATCGCCAAGCCCGACGTACTCGAACTCGAATGCAATTGGCAGACCGGGTTTCAATACCGGCCCGGCTTTCGTGGAGCGCTGGGATATCTGCTGGAATGGAACGGCTGCGGGGGGCTCAACCTGGCGAAGGACCTCACCCTGTTCTCCCCCACGGTGGGTGACTTCGGGCCCAAGGCGCAATGCATTGGTCTCATTGAACGGCTGGCCATGAATGGTGCTTCCGGCCCCATGGACTTCACCGTGTACGTGGGCCGCGTCACGGCCGCGAACGTGCTCAACCACTTCGCCAAGCCCTTGGACAACCTGCGGCTGAAGCTGGCGTGGGCCATCATCGACTTCGATGAAGCGGGTGACACCTGGTTCGAAGCCGCCAAGCTGAAGAGCCCTGCTTCCGCCGAGGCGCTGATGGACACGGAGAAGGGCCGCCCCAAGGTCTTCCTGGACAATCAGCCCGCCACGCTGGCCGAGGACCTGGACATCCGCTTCCACCGCTTCCAGTTCCGGGTGGTGCCCGCGCCCAAGAAGAGCACCACCCTGGAGTTCGCCACCAACTCCCAGGAGCGCCGCGTCACCAAGTGGGGCTCTGACAAGTAGCCCCCCAACGCGGAAACGGGGAAGGCGCTTTTCCCGCCCTCCCCGTCCTGCTTCAACCGCTGACTACTGTTTGCCTTCGACGTAGCCCCAGGCGTACACGTCCTTGTCCAGCGAGTTGTGCCCGTAGTGGATGTTGCACAGGTGCGCCTTGTCCGGGATGAGCTGGAAGGTCATCTGGCAGAACTTGACGTCCGTGACGCCCACGTTCTCCGGATCACCCACGTGCATCATCACCTCGCTGCCCTTCTGGTTCAGCCGGGCGGACATCTCGTTGGCGGGGCCACCGGCCTCGTCACCGAGCGGATAGCACTTCTCGAACCACTTGCCCTGGGCGCTGTCCCACTCGCAGATCCAGAACTTGAGCTGACGGATCTCCGTGTTGGTGATGCCGGTGAAGTCCGCCTTGTTCTCCGGCGAGATCAGCACCGTGAAGTCAATGGGGTCGAGCTTGCCGCCCTCCCACTGGAGCTGGGTGATGAGGCCCACCGCGCGCACGGCCTTCTTCGCGCCTACGTCCTCCAACGCCACACCGGCGTAGGCGGGATCGCCGACGAACGGGGTGTAGAAGAGGCTGCTGCTCTTGGGGAACGAGCCGTCGTCCTTGCCCATCCCCTTGATGTCCAGCAGGTAGCCCACCGGGATGTTCTTCTGGGGGCGCTGCTGGATGGTCTGCTGCCAGTCACACGAAATGCCAAGCGGTCCATCACCCATGGTTTCGGTCCTCCATTTTGCTGCGGGGTTTGTCAGCCGAGCCGCGCATCCACGCGGAGGTCCACGTTCATGCCTTCGAACTGGATGTGCGGGAGGACGGAGAGGTTGCAGTGGTACCAGCCCACCTTGCCGGGCACTTCCGCCACGGTGAGGTTGTAGGCCTTGAAGGGGTAGTAGCGCAGCGTCAGGTCATCCGGGTTCACCAGCGTGGTGACGTACCGGGAGATCCACCGGTCCAGCTGCTGCTGCATGTACGCCGCGTTGGCCGTGCTGCCGATGTTCTCGCGCATGATGGCCTTCACGTAGTGCGCGATGCGGCTGATGGAGTACGTGTAGGCCAGGTTCGTCACCAGCTGCGAGTTCTCCGAGTCCTTCGTGTCCTCGAAGACCTTGGCCTTCTTGAGGGACTGGACGCTGAAGAAGACGGCCTCCGCGCTCCCCTTCTTGTGGATGAGCGGGATGAAGCCGCCGTTGGCGAGCTCCAGCTCGCGGAAGTCCGGGATGGACATCTCCACGGGCAGCTTCATCTCCTCCTCGCCGCGCAGGTGCGTCAGGTGCACGGGCAGGCCCGCCACCAGGCCGCCGCCCTTGGGGCCGCGGATGTGCTGGCACCAGCCGGAGCCCGCGAACGAGCGCACCAGGTTGCGCGCGAACAGCATGGCCGCGTTGCCCCAGAGGTACTCCTCTTCCTTGTCGCCCTTCACCGCCTCCGTGAAGTTCATGCCGGGGGCCGGGTAGGTCTCCGGGTTGTAGGGCGGCCGGACGATGTAGCGCGGCAGCGTGAGGCCCACGTAGGCGGCCTCGTCCGTGTCACGCAGCGCGTTCCAGGCGGAGTACTTGGGCGAGTCCAGCAGGCTGGCCACGTCACGCAGCTGGGACACCTCCTTCATGGTGTCGCAGCCGAAGAAGCGCGGAGACACGGACGCCACGAACGGCGCGTGGCTGGCCGCGGCGATCTTCCCCATCGTCTTGAGCCACAGCATGTCCTGCGGCGTGTTGGCGAACTCGTACATGCCCACCAGCGCGCCGTAGGGGGCGCCGCCGTACTGATCGTACTCAGCGACGTACAGCTTCTTGAAGAACTCCGAACCGGCGACGTCCGCCGCGTTCGTCTCCAGGTCGCTGTAGGCCTCCTCCTTGGAGACATCCAGCAGGCTCAGCTCGACGTTGGCCTTGAAGTTGGTGTTACGCACCAGGTCGTTGAGCGCGGTCCACTGCGCCTCCACCTCCTGGAACTCCGGCGCGTGCAACACGGCATTGAGCTGATCCGACACCAGCGCGTCGATGGTGCCGACCAGCTCCTGCACCGTCTGCTTGTCGAAGCGGCCCTCGTCCGTGTCCATGTTGTGGACCATGGCCGCCAGGCTGGAGACGAAGCGCTCCTCGGGGGTGGCGTCGTCGGGGATGACCAGCAGGTCGGTCTGGGTGGAGGCGTCGCGCGCGGTGGGCACGGAGCCCAGGCGCACGCTGTTGAGGAACAGCGGAAGGTCCAGGGGCACATCGGCCACGGCGGTCGTCGCGGTGGTGGAAGACGCAGGAGCGGTAGGCATGGCAGGAGCTCTCGTTCAGGAAGGTCGTGGGGAGGGGCTTGCGCCCGGCATCACGTCGTCGGCGGCTGCGGGTTCGTCGCGGCCAGCTTCGGCAGGCTCATCGACTTGAACGCGGCCAGCTCCGTCTTCAGCTTCTGGACGGCCTCCGGGTTCTGCGCGAGCTGGCGCACCAGCTGGCGGAACTCCTTGCGGTTGTCCAGGTTGCCCTGCAGCTCCAGCAGCAGCTTGCGCAGCGTGAGCAGCGCGTTGATCTTCGGAACCTGACGCGCCACGTCCACCGGGCTGAAGGACTTCATCGAGTCCAGCTTGAGGCTCACCTGCAGCGGCGCCGGCGCCGACCCATCCACCGGGTCCTTCTTGTCCACGCGGTTGGGCACGCTGAAGTTCAGCGTCATGCCCATGTTCTGGATGACCTGGTTCAGGTTCTTGCCATCCAGGTTGCGGATCTCCCGCTGATCCAGGTCCTTCTTGCGGTCAATGGAGGTGCCCTTGGAGAAGTCCCCCATCACCAGCAGCCGGAACGGAAGCGCCTTGTCCGCCCGGGTTCCGTTCACCTGGGTGCGGTAGGTCAGCGTGATGCGTGATCTGGGAATTTCGTCGGTGATGGCCATGAGTACCCCCAAGAACTGAACCGCCGTTTGTGAAGGAATTGATAAACCATACGAATACAAAAAATCAATACGCCTCCAACGTATAACCCGACACATTGGGCGCATCCGCACCCGGTGAGACAAATTGGACTCAACCCAGGGCATCCCCTGCCCCTCAGTGCGAGAAACCAGGCACGGTGGATCATCCAGGCTGACTTGACGCCACCGGCATCAGGCCGGTAGTTTTTTTGAAACACTGTCACCCAGCCCAAGCAAGTTTTTGCCCCGGGCGGTCCCCGTGACAGGAAACCCGCTCCCGCCGCTCCTGGACATGAACCCAGACACCCTCGCGAGAGTCCTGTGGCAGGAGGGGCAGACCCTGCTGCCCGAACACTTCCGGGCGCAGGAGGAATCCCTCTCCACGGAGGCCCGGCGCTACGCGGGGTTCGCGGGCCTTCCGGTAGTGGGCGTGAGCGCGCTGCGTTTCAACAATGTGTTGCTCGCCAAGGGCTCGGTGGCGCTGGAGGAGTTGACCGCGGTGTTACCGGGAGGCCACCTGGTGGAGGTGCCGGGTAACGCGGATGTAACACCGCTGTCGCTCGAGGAGACGGGCCGCATGCGGGTGACGGTGTATCTGCACCTGCTGGGGGTGCTGGAGCCCCGCGAGGACATGGCGCCCGCGGGCGGAGAAGCCCCCAGCGTGGTGCGCGCGGGACGGCGGCTGTGCCTGTCGCTGGAGCCGGTGGTGGACGACACGGTGAGCAGCCTGTCGCTGGCCGTCTTCACCCGGAACGCGGACGGGCCCTGGCAGCTGTCCGCCACGCACCTGCCGCCGCTCTTGAGCGTGGGCCCCCACCCGTTCCTGGAGCCCCTGTTCGAGCAGCTGGACGGCCTGCTCCAGCAGGCGCAGGGGCAGCTGCGCACATCGCTGCGCGAGGGCCTGGTGCGAGGCGACCGGCTGGCCAGCGCGCGGCGGGCGCTGTGCGAGGTGCGAAGCCTCCAGGTGCTGCGCCAGGACATGCGTCACGGCCTGCAACCGCCGCCCTACCCGCTGGTGCAGGCGCTGCGGCGGCTGTACTTCGAGACGTGCTGCTACCTGGAGGCGGAGCCGGACGACGAGCTGCCCGCGTACGAGCACGAAGCGCCGGGCCCGGGGCTCGCGCGGTGGATGGAGCTGCTCACGCGCGGGTTCCGCCCTCAGGCCAGCCCCCTGTCCTACCGGGTCTTCGACTTCCAGGACGGCCACTTCAAGCTGACCCCGCTGCCCAGGGAGACGCCGGCGCCGGATGACTTCTACCTGCTGGTGCGCCGGCAGGAGCGCGACCGGCCCCGCTCCATGGAGGGCGTGAAGCTGGCCAGTCCCCTGCGGCTGCCGGCGGTGCGTCGCCAGGCCTTGAAGGGCGTGCCGTACCGGCACGTGGCCTTCCCGTCGTTCCCCCACGCCTTCGACGCGGACATCGACTGGTATCAGCTGACGCCCCAGAGCGAGGAATGGCAGTCCGCGACGCGCGAGGACGGGCTCACCTTCTTCGCCACGCCCGCGCTCGAAGGGGCGCAGGTGCTCCTCTACTGGCGCAGGGCCTGACGGAGGACCGACGGGGGAACGGCGCGCATGCCCAAGCTCATCTGCATCATCGACATGGACAAGGAGAAGGGCCTCACCCTCACCACGGAGGACAAGGACGGGAAGATCCTCCAGACAGTGAAGATGGACGGCGAGGCCATCACCCTGGAGGTGAAGGGTGACAGCGCCACCAGCACCATCGTGCAGAAGCAGGACAGCGTCACGGTGACCGTCAAGTCCTTCGTGCTGAAGGCGGAGACCATCGAGGTGACGTCCACGAAGGCGTCGTCGTGGAAGAGCGACGACACGTTCGCGCTGGAGAGCGCCAAGGCCTTCACGGTCACCACGAAGGACGCGCTGACGCAGAAGGCTGCGAAGGACGCGACCCTCTCCTCGGACGAGGCCGTGACGCTGAAGGCTGCGAAGAAGTTCAGCGTGGAGGGTGACGACGTCCAGGTGGAGGCCAAGACCGGCGCGGTGGCCCTGAAGGCCCCGTCCATCAAGGCGGAGGGCCAGAAGGACGTCGCCATGGAGGGAGCGCAGGTGACGGTGACCGCCAAGGCGAAGCTGGGGCTCAAGGCGGACGGCGTGGCGGAACTCAAGGGCGGCATGGTGAACGTGGGTTGACGGGGGGGCGCGGATGAAGCTCGAGCACTGGCAGGTCGTCTTCACGCAGTACCGGCAGGCCCAGTCCGTGCTGGACGGGTGGCTGCCGCAGTCCGCGCCCGGTTCGGCCGCGGCCGTGGGGCTCTTGGGCCGCGAGGGCCTGCGCAGGCTCCACGACGAGCTCCTGGAGGTGATTGAGCGGCTGCGCGCGGGCCTGGGCGCCCACGCCCGCGACGAGGAGGTGCAGGACGCGCTCAAGCCCTTCACGTACCTGGTGGACGAGCGCGTCCTCCTGAGGCTCGCGGACTCGGAGCAGCCGCTGTGGCCGCTGTTGCAGTACCGCCTCTTCGGCGAGGACGGCGGCGGCGAGGCCTTCTACACGCTGGCGGATCAACGGCTGGATCAGCCGGGTTCACCCGCGCTGCTCTTCGAGATGCTCCACTTCTGCATCACGGCGGGCTTCGGAGGCCGCTACCTGGGACACACCGCGAAGCTGCGCGAGTACCAGGAGCGGCTGTCCGCGCGCATCGTCACGCCCCCGCCACCGCCCGCCTTCGCCGGGGCTGGTGAGTCCTCCGGGCCGCTGCTCTACGCCTTTCCCGCCCGCTACTACGCGGCCAGCGCCGCGAGCGTGCTGGGGCTGCAGTGCCTGCTCTGGTGGGTGACCCGGTGAAGCCACAAGCCGCCGCACCCCAGGCTCCGGCCGCGGCGCCCATCGACGCGGCGCCCGCCCTGCTCCAGGAGGTGCGCAAGACCGTCGCCGCGCGCCTGGGGGTGGGGCGTCATGGCCTGGAGCCGATGCTGGACGAGCTGGGCCAGACGCTGGCCCGCCTGATGCCGGGGCCGGGTGACGCGCGGTTGTCGCCGGAGGAGCAGGAGAAGGCCCGCGCGTCGTTCGCGGGCACGGTGGACACACTGGAGGACGTCCTGGAGGCCCTGCATCGCTCGGGCCGGGCTGGGAACGTCCTGGGCTGGGGAGAGCGCTGAGCCATGGATGTCATCAAGAAACTGATCGCGTTCATCCCACCGAAGTGGAAGCCCTACGCGCTTCTCCTCATGGCGCTGCTGGCCATTGGCATCCCGCTGTTCCTCGTGTGGCGTGCGAAGCGCAAGAGCGCGCCGGCCGGAGGGGCCGCCGCGCCGGAGCCCCTGGCGAAGAACCGGCTGCGCAAGGTGCGCGAGAAGTTCCTGGCCGGGCTACCGCTGCGGCACCGCGTGGCGGTACGGGACCTGCCAGGTGTGGTGGTGCTGGGGCCTGCGGGCGCGGGCAAGTCGCGGCTCATCGAGCTGGACCTGGACTGGAAGCGGCAGGCGCGGCAGTTCCTGCCCAGCCTCCTCACGGACTCGCTGCTCCAGGTCTACCTGGGCGCGGACGTGGTGGCCCAGGAGCTGTCCGCGCAGCTCGTGGAGGACGAGTCGCCCCAGGCGCGAGAGGCGCTGCGCCGGCTGTGGAAGGACAGCTTCGGCAGCGGCCAGCAGGCGCTGGCGGTGCTGGTGCTGGACGCGCGCTGGCTGCAGGACACGCCCCCGGACGAGGTGCGCCGCGCGGCGCAGCTGCTGCGAGGCAAGCTCAACCTGTTGTCGGAGGTGCGCGGGGGCGAGCTGGAGACGCGCCTGTGCCTCACCCACCTGGATGAGCGGGAGGGCTACGCGGACTTCGCGAAGCTCTTGCGCGCCTACCACGTGCCGCTGCGCTTCCCCCTGCCCCCGTCGGGCCAGGAGGGACAGGTGGGCTCGCTGCTCAAGGCGCAGGAGCACTACCTCGCGCTGGGTCTCACGTCGCTTCCGGTGGAGTCCTTCGAACGGCTGGAGCACTTCTATTCGGAGGGCCACGCCCCTTTCGAGGCGCTGTCGCGCTTCGTGACGGCGCTGATGGAGGGCCAGACGCTGGCGTACGCGCCCCGGCTCGCCACGGTGTCGCTGTCGTCCGCGGACAAGGACACGAGAGACCCTGACGTCCTCTCGGTGTCCGCCGAGGCCAGCACGGCGAAAGCGGTCCACGAGCGCTACCTGCACATCCACCTGCGCCGGGCGGTGCTGCTGGGGCTGGCGTGCGCGCTGCCGCTCCTGGCCGTGTACGGGCACTTCGCGTGGAGGCTGGGCCAGGCGCGCACACGCGTGCAGCGCTTCGAGGAGATGGTCCAGCGCATCCGCGACCAGGGGCAGGAGGTGTCCGGGGCCGCGGTGCAGGAACCGGTGGTCGCCGCGGGCCACTCCCTGGACTCGTTGTGGCGGGCCATGAACACGTGGCCCCTGTTGCGCTACAGCTTCACCGACGCGCGCGAGGACCTGCGCCAGCGCCTGGCGCGGGGCATCCGCGAGGCCCACATCCGGCCCGCCCTGGAGAAGTGCCACCGCCAGCCGGACACGTGCCGTCCGGAGCAGGTCGTCTACCTGCTGGCCGCGTTGCACGGTTCGCGCGAGGAGCCGCTGGGCCAACTGGTGCTGTCCAGCCTGAAGACGCGTCCGAACTGGGGCTTCGTGTCGGAGGACGGCTCGGCGGAGCCTGCCGCGGACGCGGCGGCGTTGGAGGGAGGGCGCTCGTGGGTGACGGCGGTGGGGCTGAACGACTCCCTGGTGGCCGACTACGTCGTCATGAGCAATCCGCCGTGGTCCGCGCCGGACACGCCCGAAGCCAGCTGGGCGCGCTGGCCCTACCCGGAGCCGCTCACGCAGGAGTCCCAGCTGATGCCGTGGCAGGCGCACCTGCGGCGGTTGCAGGACCTGCTGGCGAACCGGGCCGTGGAGCCGCGCGCGCTGGAGCAACTGGACGCGGAGCTGGAGTCCATGCAGGACGAGCGACGGAGGCTCCAGACGCTGCTGGATGACAGCGCGCGCTTCAGCAGCCTGCCGCGCGCGCTGGAGCTCCTGGCCGCCTCCGAGGCGCGGGTGGACACCAGCCGCTTCCGGGGCATCCCCTCCACCATCAGGACGGTGGCGTGGATCAACGACCACCGCGAAGTGCTGACGAACGTGCTGCGCATGGAGGAAGAGGCCTTCCTGGGCGTGAAGGCGGTGCAGAAGATGAACGTGGCGGAGCTGCTGGTGCGCGACGGCCTGTGGCTGCCGGGCAACGGCCCCTCGGTGCTCCAGGTCCCGGTGCTCCAGAGCACCTTCGAGTTCCGGCCCAAGGACAGCTCGCGGCTCCTGCACCAGGCGCTCTTGCGCTACCACGAGAAGACGGGGCGCATGCCCTTCGGCGTGGTGGAGGGCGAGGAGGCGGTGGCGGCGCGGAGCGGCGCGAGCCTGGCGTCGGACCGGCTGGAGTTCGACACGCGGTTGCGCCCGCTGGTGGATGAGTTCACCACGCGCATCAAGGGTTCGGGGCTGCCGGTGGAGGAGGTGTTGCAGCGCCACGAGCACGTGCGCCGCAAGGTGAACCAGTTCGCGGTCCAGTACCGCAACCGCCTGTTCCAGCGCGTGGGCGGCTACCGCTTCCAGGCGGTGATTCCCGCGCTCCTGGCGGAGGAGCTGTCGCGTCTCACGCAGCCGTCCTCGGACCTGGTGGACATGCTGCGCGACGTCGCCCAGAGCGTGGCGCTGGAGCCGTTGGAGGGGCCCTTCTACGAATCCCTGCGCAACGCGGTGGCGCCCTTCAAGCCCATCGCCACGGTGATGAAGCCGGACGAGACGGGCAACTACACGGCGCTCAACCCCTACCGGGCGCTGGTGGCCCAGATGTCGGACGAGCTGAACGCGGTGCCCCGTCCGGGCATGGTGCCCGCGGAGGCGACAGCGTCGCTCACGGGAGGCCTGGCCACTGGCAGCGCTCAGCCGGCCGGCGGGGCCGCGAAGCTCCAGGAGCTGCTCACGCCGCTGGGGAGGCTGGCCTTCGCGATGATGATGGAGGACGACACGTCCTACCTGCGCAAGGTGGACGCGTGGCTGGACCAGCAGGGGCTCATAGGAGAGCTGCGGCAGCCCTTCCGCCAGCCGTTCCTCGCGGTGCGCGAGCTGGGCCAGCGGGAGATTGAACGAACCCTGGAGCGGCAGTGGGACGAGGCCTCGGGCCGGTTCCTGCGTCCGCTGCTGAAGCACTATCCGTTCACGCCGGACGCGTCGCAGGAGGTGGCGCAGGAAGACCTGGAGGTGCTGCGCCGGCTCGACGGAGCCTTCTGGGACTTCGTGACGCGGGTGCTGACACCGGTGTGCGAGGAGCGAGGCTCGGAGTGGGTACCGCGAAGCGCGCTCCAGTCGCGGCTGGCGTTCCCGCAGGGGATGTTGCCCTCCTTGGGGAAGCTGTCGCGGCTGGCCCGCGTGCTGTGGGACGCGGAGGGCAGGCCCCGGCCGCTCATGTTGCAGGTGATGCCGCTGCCGCTGCCGAAGGCGCCCGTACCGGGCAGCTTCGTGACGCTGGGTTCGCTCAAGTGCGGCAAGACGACGTTCCTCGCGTACAACCAGAGTCCGTCGTGGCAGGAGTTCCCGCTGGCGTGGTGGGACCAGCAGACGGCGTCGCTGATGCTGGAGTTGCGTGCGCCCACGGAGCAGTCGGTGCAGTACGCGTCGCTGGAGAAGTCGCGTTCGGCGTGGAGCTGCTTCCGGCTGCTGGAGTCATCCCAGGCCACGGAAGACCCGCAGCACCGCAAGTGGTCGTTGAGAGCGCGAGCAGCCACGCCCCCGGACGGGGTGATGGAGCTGCGCGTCGGGCTCAAGGGTGAGCCCTGGATCCCGTTCCGCGAGGTGCCGCGATGAAACCGTGGGCAGGCTGCATCCCCCTGGCGCTGTGTTTCCTGGCCGCGTGTCAGCCGAGCACGCTGCACCTGAGCGTGAAGGCCCCGTCAGGGACGAACCAGGGCCGGCCGATGTACATGCTGGTGCGCAAGGTGGATCCGAAGCAGTTCGCCGTGGAGTCCTACGGCGAGGTGTCCGCGCGCATCTTCCAGCCGGACGCGGACGTGCTGCTGTCTGAGGTCATCTACCCGGGCAGGTTGCAGCGCATGAAGGTGCCTCTGCCGGACAACACGCCGGTGGCGGTGTCGTTCCTCTTCACCGCGCCGGACGGCACCTGGCAGCAGTTCGTGAACGCGCCCGCGCCCGGCTCGCTGGAAATCGAGCTGCTCGAAGGCCGCATCCGCACGGGCACCCAGCCCGCGGTGCCCAAGGAAGGCGACGACGCGGCGAAGCCGCCCGAGC
>NZ_RAWF01000059.1:0-40012 GCF_003612075.1 Corallococcus sp. CA041A | reverse complement strand
GTCCCTCCCATGCGGGCCATGACTCCCCCACCTTCTTTGGGGGGTGAACGATGAAGCGAGGCCATTGGAGAGGTGCCTGGGGGCTGGCTGCCGCGCTGCTCGGGCTTCCGGCGGTGGGGCAGATGGAAGGCCCACCCGAGGGTGCGTCGCAATACTCCTGCTTCGAAGCGGCGCGCCAGGGCAGCTCGGTGAGCGAGAGCATCGCGGCGCAGCTCTGCCAGGGTGCCCGTTCCGACACCCCGGCGCAGTGCTTCCTCCGGGTGCAGGAGAAAGGCTTCCTCGCCGACCCGCAGGCGCTCCAGCTCTGCCAGTACGCCCAGCCCTCGGATGATCCCGCGGCCTGCTTCTTCAAGGCGCGGACCTCCTCGTTCCTGGACGAGACACAGCTCCTGGAGCTCTGCCGCCCGCCCATCGCGCAGATGCTGAAGATGTGCCCCTACGGTCCGTGAGGCTTCAGGCCGTGGGGCTCACCGGGCGCGGAGGAACGCCTTGACGCTCGGGGACTGGAGCTTCTGGGACTCGATGCACAGCCGGATGGACTCCAGGGCCCGGGTGAGCGCGCGCGGTCCGCCTTCAATCTTGTCCACGCGGGGCGTCAGGAACGTCTCCACCTGTGCCAGGTGGATGTCATCGCAGAGGCTCCCCGTCTGGCCAATCAGCCGACCCAGCTCATCCGAACGCAGCCGCTGGGTCAGCGCATCGAAGTGCGTCTGATAGAAGTTCCACGCCAGCGACTGCGACTCCGGCAACATCAACGCCATCCGGAGGATGCTCTGCGAGTCCCGCACATCGAAGTCCGGCGACACCACGAGCCCCAGCGCCCGCCACAACAGCTCCGGGTTCCGGAAGTAGCCCAGCGACATCAGCAGCCGGGAACGCTCGGTGCGGTCCTGTTCCTTCCTCGCCGCTTCCAGCAGCGCGTCGAACAGCGCCGCATCGCCGTGCGTCGCCGCTCGGGGCAGCGCGGCACTGAACGCCTCCGGGTCCACCGACTTCCGGTCCGCCAGCCATGCGCGCACCAGGGGCAGCGCCTCCTTCACCAGCCGAGGGTCATCGCCCAGGCCACCGGCCAGCCGGAGGAACAGGGAGCGTGAATCCTTCACGGAGTCGTCCTCGCCCGGCTTCGGCACCCAGCCCATGGCCCGCGCACGTGCCGAGTAGAGCGAGGCCACCCACGCGCGGAAGCGCTGGCGCTCCTCGGGCGTGAGCTGATCCAGGCGCACGAGTTCCAGCAGCGAGGCGCCGCTCTGCACCACGAGCCGGTTCGTCGACTTCGCGGAGGCAGGCACCGCCTTCAGCGCCTCCCCCAGCGGCAGGTCGCCCCGGCTCACCGCCGCATCCACATCCGCCCAGAGCGCCATCTGCTCCGCGGGAGTGAAGGCGGCGGCCGGAGTCGCGAGCAGCTTCGTCAACTGCTCGCGGGTGTAACCGCCGCGGTAGTAACCCGTGCCGCCCGCGTTGAGCAGCACCCACGCCGGGCACTGCTTCGAGGGCAGCGCGACCTCCGTCGAGGGCCCCTGCACCATCGAGCACACCCGCGACGACTGCGTGCCCGTGCCCACGCGAAGACACACGGGCACCTGCCATTCCTGCCGCGAGTCCGCCTTGGAGCCCACGGGCAGGTACCGCTCCTGCGACAGCTTCACGGACGGAGCGCCGCCCGCCGGGCACGACAGCTGCGCGGTGATCCGAGGCGCCCCGCTCCGCTCGATGAACCCGCCTAAGGATTGCGCCACCTCCGGTCCCGCCGCCTGGGACAGGTCCGCGAGGAAGTCCTCCATCGTCGCGACCTTCCACTCGTGCTTGCGGACATAGCCCCGGAGGAAGTCGCGGAAGCGCTCCGGTCCCATCCAGGCCTCGTACATGGCGATGACGGACGAGCCCTTGTCATACGTCGTCCCGTTGTCGAACGAGCCCACGATGTCGTCATTGCTCTCCACCGGCTTGCGAACGGGCAGCGCCGACGCCAGCTCATCCGACGCCAGGGCGGAGCGGGTCGCGGACATGGCGCGCTCCTGCTGGTAGTCCCAGGACGGCTCCAGCCGGTCCACGGTCTGCCGGTCCAACCACGCGGTGAAGGACTCGTTCAGCCAGATGTCGTTCCACCAGGAGCAGGTGACGACGTCCCCGAACCAGTAGTGCCCCAGCTCATGGTTGGCGATGACCGCGTACGACTTGCGGCGGGCCAGCGTCTCCTCGCCGGGCGGAATGAGCGTGAGCGGCTGTCCGAGCGCGACGATGCCCGGGTGCTCCATGGTGCCCCAGTACCGGGGCACGACCGCCACATCGAGCTTCTCGTACGGATACGGCTGGTCGAAGAAGTCCTCCAGGCCCTTCACGATGCGAGGCGTGATGCTCGCGGCGTAGCGCGTCTCCGCGCCCCGGCCCTTGGGGACGATGAAGCGCAGCGGCACGTTCGTGCGTCCCACGGTGCCGGCCTCGACGATGTCGAACGGCCCCACCATGAAGGCCACGAGGTAGCTGGGCATCGGCTTGCTCTCCGCGAAGGTGACGCGCTCCAGTCCGTCCGCCAGAGGCTCGCGCGACACGACGGGATGGTTGGCCAGCGCCACGTGTCCGGCCTTCACGGTGAAGCGCAGGCGCCACGGCACCTTGAAGGTCGGCTCGTCGAAGCACGGGAAGGCGCGGCGCGCGTCGATGGGTTCGAAGAACGTGTAGAGGTAGGGCTCACCGCCCTCCTCCACCCCGTAGATGCCCTGGCTGCGCTCACGGTCCACCTTGCCGGTGAAGTCGAGCAGGAGCTGGGCCTTGCCCACCGGCAGCTCCTCCGGCAGCAGCAATCCCAGACGTCCTTCGGGCGCGGTGACAGGCTTCGCATCGAACGTGCGGCCCGCCACGGTGACACGAGCACGCGTCACTTCCACGTCCTGCGCATGCAGCCACACCTGGCGCACGGGCTCGCGGACCTCCACGTCGATGGTGACGCTGCCCGGGTACCTGTCCTCCGAGGGCACGAGCTTCAGATCCAGCGCGTAGTGCACGGGCCGAACGGTGTCCGGCAGCCGCAGCGCGGGGGGCAGGGCCTCCGGCCACGAAACGGAGGGCGGCGCGGATGCAGTCGGCGCGGCCTCCGGCGCGTGGGCGCAGCGGACGGTCAACACCACCAGGGCGAGGAGTGGGAGCAGTCGCATGGGGCGCAGCGTAGACCATGCGCGGGTCGCGCACCGCGCCTACGTCTCGGCTCGCACCCACAGCATTCTTGAAATGTCTCCAATCCGTGAAGCAGTGATTTCAACCCCGCGAGCCGCTACGGTCCTGATCCCCCCGCATCACCCTCTAGCCGAGGATAAACATGTTTCGTCGCAGCAGCGATCTTCCCTCCCTCTTCGTGTCCCTGCTTTTCGTCGTGGGCTTCGCGTCGTCGGCCAGCGCTGACACCTACCAGACCTATGTGACGCCCACGGTCAATGGCTATCAGATTGGCACGTACCTCCCCAACCAGCCCACCGGGAACTTCAGCAGCGCCGCCGACACCGCCCGCCGCTTCTGTCAGGACCAGGGCCACAGCGGCGCGCAAAGCTTCACCACCGCCATCCGTGGCTCCGCCTACTCGTTCATCGTGGGTACGAATGGCGTGGGCAACTGGGGCACCACCGGCAATTCCAACGTGACCATGCTGGAGACCGTCACCTGCTTCACCTCCAACTCGGGCGTCACCTACACGACTCCCGCGGTCAATGGCTATCAGATTGGCACGTACCTCCCCAACCAGCCCACCGGGAACTTCAGCAGCGCCGCCGATACCGCCCGCCGCTTCTGCCAGGACCAGGGCCACACCGGCGCGAGCAGCTTCACCACCGCCATCCGTGGCTCCGCCTACTCATTCGTCGTGGGCACGAACGGCGTGGGCAACTGGGGCACCACCGGCAATTCCAACGTGACCATGCTGGAGACGATCACCTGCTTCGACGCGACGGTGCTCACGTACACGACGCCAACGGTCAACGGCTACCAGATCGGCACCGTCCAGCCCAACTTCCCGTCCGGCAACTACAGCACCCCGGCGGCTACCGCCCGCCGCTTCTGCCAGGACCAGGGCCATGTCAACGCGAGCAACTTCACCATCGCCATCCGCGGCTCCGCCTACTCGTTCATCGTGGGCACGAACGGCGTGGGCAACTGGGGCACCACCGGCAATTCCAATGTGACCATGCTCGAAACGGTCACCTGCATCACGCAGTAACCGACAGTCCGGGGACCGGGGCTCCTCGCGGCCCCGGTCCACCGGGTGTCTTCCAGATGCACGCGGCGGTGGAGTGGGTCAGGATGCGGCCCATGTCCAACCTCCAAGGCAAGACCCTCTTCATCACCGGCGCCAGCCGCGGCATCGGCAAGGCCATCGCGCTGCGTGCGGCCCGCGACGGCGCAAACATCGTCATCGCCGCGAAAACCACGGACCCGCACCCCAAGCTGCCCGGCACCATCTACACGGCGGCGAAGGAGATTGAAGAGGCCGGCGGCAAGGCCCTCCCCTGCGTGGTGGACATCCGCGACGAGGCGCAGATCCACGCCGCCGTCGCCAAGGCCGTGGAGACCTTCGGCGGCATCGACATCCTGGTGAACAACGCCAGCGCCATCAGCCTCACCGGCACCCTGGAGACGCCGCTCAAGCGCTTCGACCTGATGCACGGCATCAACACGCGCGGCACCTTCGCGTGCTCGCAGGCGTGCATCCCGTACCTCAAGAAGTCCTCCAACCCGCACATCCTCAACAACTCGCCGCCGCTCAACATGGAGCCGCGCTGGTTCGGCCCCCACGTGGCCTACACCATCGCGAAGTACGGCATGAGCCTGTGCGCGCTGGGCATGGCGGAGGAGCTCAAGGACGACGGCATCGCCGTCAACACGCTGTGGCCCCGCACCGTCATCGCCACCGCCGCCGTGCAGAACCTGCTGGGCGGCGACGACACCATCAAGGGCAGCCGCACGCCGGAGATCATGGCCGACGCCGCGTACACCATCCTCACCAAGCCCAGCCGCTCCTTCACCGGCAACTTCTGCATCGACGATGAAGTGCTGCGCGCCGCCGGCGTCACCAACCTGGACAAGTACCAGTCCGTCCCCGGCGCGGAGCTGCTGCCCGACTTCTTCCTCTAGCGCGTCTTGGCCCCATGCCCCCGCGCAAGCTCCAGCGACACCTGGTCTGGCTCGAGTCCTTCACCGCCGCCGTGGAGGCAGGCAGCATCGACGCCGCCGCGGAGCACCTGGGCGTCGCCCGCTCCGTCGTGAGCGAGCACATCCGCGCCCTGGAGGAAGCGCTCGCGGATGGCGCCGCCCTGCTGGAGCGGGGGCCGGGCCGGCGCCTGCAACTGTCCGCGCGAGGAGAGCGCCTCTACGCGGGCACCCAGACGCCGCTTCACCAGCTGGACGTGAAGCGGCTGATGGACCTGGCCCGCGTGGAGCCCACCCTGCGCCTGGGCCTCAACCCCACGCTGTCCATGTCGCTGCTGGGTGGCATCGCGCAGGACGCCGCCGCCGCCGACCTCAAGCTGGTGGTGGGCTTCGGCGGCTCGCACGAGCTCATGCGCCAGGTGCAGACGCGGCAGCAGGACCTGGCGCTCGACTTCACACCCCTGCCCCCGCACGAGGGCGTGGACACAGAGTCCCTGCTGCGCATGTCCTTCGCGGTCATCGCGGGCCCCGACTCCCCGCTCGCGAAGGCGCACGCCTCCCGCCGCACCCTGGACGTGAAGGACCTCCAGGGCCAGCGCTTCGTGGACTGGCTGCGGGACGACCCCTACGGCGGCGCCAACAGCGCGCGCTTCGCAGCGCACGGCGTGTCCGTCACCGAGGTCGGCCGGGTGGAGAGCTTCCTCCACCTCTACGAGCTGCTGCGCGCCTACAAGGCCTGCACCATCGCCCCGGACGTACGCCCCACCCAGCCCTTCCCCTCGGACCTCCACGTCTGGCCCCTGCGCGAACAGGAGCCCCAGGTCGTGGAGGTGGTGGCCGTCTGGCCCTCCGGAGGCCTCAGCCCCGCCGTCCAATCCATCCTTGACGGGCTGCGTCGCCGCCTGAACAAACGGCGATAATCCGACGAAGACGTCGAATTCTGCCGGATTTCCGTCTTGCAGTGGGGTGCGTATTCTTCAGGAGTCCTGCATCTCCTGAAGGAGCCGCTCGCGATGACGCCCACGGAACGGACCATTGCCCGCCTTCCCGCCCACCTGCGCCGCTACGTGGTGGGCCAGGACTACGCGGCGTACACGCCCAGGGATCAGGCGGTGTGGCGGCACATCCTGGGGCAGCTGCGCGAGCACCTGAGCGACAAGGCGCACCCCGTCTACCTGGAGGGCCTGGAGGCCACGGGCATTGGCGCGGAGGCCATCCCCAGCCTGGACGAGATGAACGAGAAGCTGTCCCAGCTGGGCTGGTCCTGCGTGGCGGTGCGCGGCTTCATCCCGCCGGCCGTCTTCACGGAGCTGCAGGCGCTGGGCGTGCTGGCCATCGCGGCGGACATCCGCACGCACGAGCACATCCAGTACACGCCCGCGCCGGACATCGTCCATGAGAGCGCGGGCCACGCGCCCATCATCGCGAACGCGCGCTATGCCCAGTACCTCAAGGCCGTGGGGCTGGTGGGCTTCAAGGCCATCGCCAGCGTGGAGGACCAGGCCGTCTTCGAGGCCATCCGCAACCTCTCCGTGGTGAAGGAGGACCCCACCGCGACGGAGGAGGAGATCGCCCACGCCCAGGCCCGCCTGGAGGCCGCCAACGCCAGCCACCGCTACATCAGCGAGAGCACCCGCGCGAGCCGCCTGTACTGGTGGACCGCGGAGTACGGACTGATTGGCGACCTGAAGCACCCGCGCATCTACGGCGCGGGCCTGCTGTCCAGCATCGGCGAGGCCCGGCACTGCCTGACGTCCGCCGTGCACAAGCTGCCCCTGGGCGTGGCGTGCGCGGACACGGACTACGACATCACCCGCATGCAGCCGCAGCTCTTCGTGGCGCGCGACTTCGAGCACCTCTTCGAAGTCCTGTCCGAGTTCGAGTCCACGCTCGCGTGGAAGCGCGGCGGAGACCTCGGCCTGAACGAGGCGCTGCGCGCGCGCACGGTCAACCACCTGGTGCTCGCGGACGGCCGCGAGGTGACGGGCAAGGTGGTGGAGCTGCTGCCCGCCGCGAAGGACGTGGCCCCGGGCCTGTCCACCGCGCTGGCCCGGTTGGAGGGCCCCATCCTCACGTCCATGAACGGGCACGCCCTGGACAAGCCGTTCAGCGGCGCGGCGCTGGTCGCCTTTGGCCAGGGCACCCTGCCGGAGCGCGGGAACTTCACGCTCACGCTCGACAGCGGGCTGGTGCTGGAGGGCTTCGCGGTGGGCGGCGGAGAAGTGATTGCCCTGCGCGGCACGCTGGCCGGACAAGAGCTGACGCTGCCGTCCATGGCGCGCCTGTACCTGACGGAGCGGCTGCCGTCCGTGGCGGGCGGCCCCGCCGACCCGGGCACGTGGGACGAGTGGTTCGGGGAGATGGACGCCTTCACCGCGGGCGACGGCGAGGCCCAGGCGCGCGAGCGCAAGGCGCAGGCCCTGCCCCCGTCGCTGGCCGCCCTCTACACGGAGGTGCGCCGCATCCGCGAGACGGGACAGCTGGCCGCCGAGCGGCTGGAGCAGATCGCCCGCGCGTCCACGGACTTCCCCACCGACTGGCTCCTGCGCGCCGAGGTCGCGGAGCTGCGCGGCGAGGTGCCCGCGAGGCGCGAGGCGGCGCAGGCGTAGGACCCGTCGCTTCGAATCCCAGACGGATGACGCATAACGGCCCGGTCGACCTCTTCACGAGGTCGCCGGGCCGAATCACTTCCGGGGGCTTTCGCCGCCGGGGCTACTTGTTGATGCGCACCATGGCCACGTCGTAGTGGCGCTCGGTCACGTAGCCGTTCGCGGCCTTGCCGGGGCGGTACATGTTCCCGGTCTTGTCATCCACGTAGAAGCGGTTGTTCGGGTTCGTGTCCTTGCCCGTGCTGGCGTTCTTCGTGCCCGGGTCGTGGAACGTGTAGTAGGTGCGGCCCTTGTCGTCGACGCCGCGGCCCGTGATGGTCACGAAGTGGTCCGTGAGGCCGTCCGCGTTGTAGCTCGCGTCCTTGTGGCTCACGCCCACGACCACCGGCTTGCCGGCCTCCAGCTGCTTGTCGATGTAGCTGCGGCCCTCGGCGGCCTTCTTCGAGTCCACGTTGAGCGCGCCGACGCCGTTCTCGCTCTTGCCCACCTGGATGCGGCGGTCGGGGCCCAGCACGGTCGCGCCGGAGTCACGCGCCATCGCCGTCGCGGCCTTGAAGCACGCCGTGTCGCTCGCGGTGTAGCCGTGGCCGTTCTCGAACTGGCTGTAGTACGGCACCTTCACGTGCACCGCCGGCTTGTCCTTGGACGGGGCCACCTGCTCCGTGTTCGCGGGGGCCGCCTCCGTGGTGGGCTTGGAGGTGTTCGTGCCCTGCGTCGTGGGCTTGCCTTCCGTGGTGCCCGGCTTCGAGCCGTTGTTCACGGACGGGGGAACCACGCCCGTGTTGGTGTTGGCCGGCTTGGTCGTGGTGCCCGACTTCTCCTGCTTCAGCATCGCGAGGGCGTCCTTCGCCTCCGACTTGAAGCGGTTGGCCACGCCCTTCTGCACGTCCTTGGAGCTGCCGGAGAAGTGCACCAGGGTGCCGCTGGCGTTGGTGCGGCCGCGCTCGGCGTAGATGTCCTTGATGAGCTGCTCGTCGCTCACCTTCGCGGGGTCGCGACCGTTGAGCGCCTTCTTGAAGATGTCGTCCGCCTTGCCCGGGCCGTGCTGCACGGAGGTGGACCAGGCCACGTCCCGCAGCGCCGCGGAGCGCTTGTCCAGGTCGATGCCCGTCGCCTTCTTGATGTTGGCGGCGCCCGCGTCGTAGTGCGTGGTCTTGATGTAGTCGTGCTGCGCCTTGTCGAAGCCCTTCGGGTCCTTCGCGGCCAGCTGCTTCCACGCGGCGGAGAACTCCGCGGTGCCCGGCTTGCTGCCCGACAGCGCCTTGTGGAACTCCGGGTTCGTCTTCTTCAGCGAGTTGACGAACGACTGCGCGGACCCGTTCGCGGAGGCGAACTGGTAGGAGCCGTAGGACACGCCGCCCTTGTCACCCTTGCCCGTGGACACGGTGCCGGGGCCGCGAGCCTCGTACTTGCGGCTCAGCCCGCCCAGCTCCCCGTTGGTCGCGCTGCTGGAGTTCGTGTTCGCGGCGGGCGTGGTCGTCTTCGCGCCGTCCGTGGACTGCGTGAAGCTGTCGCCCGACGTCTTCGTCCCCGCGCTCGACTTGTTGGTGCCCTTCGTGTCGAAACCGTCCTGCACCTTCAGCGTCTGGCCGGCCAGGATCTTGTTCGGATCCTTGATGTTGTTCGCCTTGGCCAGCGCGTCAACGGTCGTGTTGTAGCGCTTCGCGAGGCCGGAAAGCGTGTCGCCCGAATTGACGCGGATGTTGGAGACGGTCACGGAGAAGACCCCTCTATGTCTGGCCGCGACCAAAGGCGCCGCGGACGTGCTTGGATTGCCCGGATTATCGAAAGGCAATGCGATCAGTTTCGCATTCCCAGTCACAATCGTGTGAAACCAGTGATTCCAGCAACTTCAGCTTCAGCAGATCGATCCGCTGAGACTGAAGAACCTGCCCAGGAGGACCAGTCCGATGTCCAGGATCCAACCGGAATTCAAAAATTTGGCATTGCTGTTTGCCATTTGCGTCACGAGCGCGGTCCCGGACGCCTCGGCTCAGGGGTCCGAGGGACTCACGGGGGTCTATTCGAACAAGAGCGGGACGCTCGCCATCGTCGAGGGCAGCAACGAGACGCTCGTGCACTTCGCGGGCTCGTTCCCGCAGGGCAGCAGCGCGGGCACCTGCGATTGCGCCCTGGTCGTCCAGAAGAAGACAGCCACGAATTGGTCACTTCATCAGACGGGTGAGGAAGACGCCTGGACGCTGCGCGTCAATCCCAAGCAATTCGTCCTGGAGTCGGGTCCGTCACCGTCCTGTTGCGGCGCCGGCTATTCAGGCAAGGACACGTTCGCCCGGAGCACCTCCAAGCCGCTGAGCATCTGCAAGGTGAAGGTGTCCAAGGCGGTCTTCCACGCGTCTGACGCGGCCAACACGCCGCGCAAGGCGTTCGTGGTGTCCGGGGACGCGGTGGAGGCCTACGTCGACCCGGTGGAGCCGGACTTCCTCGCCGCGCGCTTCCAGGGGCCCCAGAAGGCCACGGCGGGGCTGCTCAAGCGCGAGGACCTGGACTGCGCGTCGGAGTCAGCGCCCACGGCCGCGAAGGCTCCCGTGGCCGCGGACAAGCTCCAGCCGTTCGCGGGGACGTGGGTGGAGCTGACGCGTCAGGGCAAGGGCTTCGTGGTGCTCAAGCCCTGCTCGGCCGCGACGCGCAGCTTCACCGTCAAGCCCGCGACGGGCGAGGTGGAGGTGCAGCTGGGCCAGGAGGCCACGACGATGAAGGTGACGTCCGTGGAGGCCGGCAAGGGCGCCGGGGCCTGGGTGCTGGGGCTCACGGCCGCGGACGGCAAGCCGGAGGCGCTCCAGTGGAAGACGGCCGACGCCGCGAAGGGCACCGTGACCGTGAGCAGCCCGGACCTCTTCTCCCAGAGCCACGACTACGTGCGCCAGGAGAAGAAGTCCGCCTTCCCGCCCAAGCAGGAGACGGGGTGCGACGAGTTCGAGCGCTAACGCGCCCGTGAACGCCGCCGGGCCCGCAGGCCCCCGCCGAGCAGCAGCGCGACGAGCGCACCGGACAGGGGGCCACCCGCGGCCTGGCAGCCACCGTCATCCGAGGGCGTGCGCGGATCATCGATGGGATCCACGGGCCTGCCCGCGTCCACGGTCCCCGCATCGGAGGTGCCCGCGTCCGCGCCGGCATCGGGCGTCCCAGAGTCGGATCCGGCGTCCGTGCCCGCGTCCATCGACTCGAGCGGCGCGCAGGACGCGGCCTGGCCGGTGGCCGCGATGCACAGCCGGCCATAGCGGCCCAGGCCTTCCATCCGGCCGTCCACGACCGCCACCATCACGCGCGTGGCGTCATCCGCGGCCACCTGGGCGCGCAGGGCGTCCGGCCCGTCCACGGTCGCCACCCGCAGCACGGCGTCATCCGTGACGGCCGCGATGACCAGGTGCACCGTGGCCGGGTCGATGCCCGGCTCGGGCTCGAACGAGGCGCCCACGAAGGAAGCGCCGCCGGGGAGCTCGAAGATCCGCGAGGCCGCCGCCGCGACGCGCACGCGGTCGTTCGTGGTGGGGAGCTCCGCCGCCGTCTTCGCCACCGGTGCATAGCCCTCCCCTCGCGCGTAGCCGAACCCCGGCGTCGCGCGCGGGCCGGTGCCCAGGTTCCAGGTGGCGAATTGGGCGAAGGCCGCGTCGAAGCTGGAGGCGAAGTCGCGGCGCAGACAGGTGTCCAGCAGCACCGGCCAGCGGGCCTCCGGCTGGCGCACGGACTCCTCCAGCAGCGCGACGAGCGCGCCGTCACCGTAGCGCTCGCCCACGAACTGGAAGAAGAGCCCCGCGCCGTAGATGAAGGTCACGCCGGGCCCCGCGGGGTCCAGCACCAGCGTGCTGTCCGGAGTCAGCATGTAGCCGCGGGTGAAGTGCTCCAGGTCGTCGAGCGCGGGCTCGAAGCGCTCGGTGGCCCAGACGGCGGTGCCCTCGGAGGCGACGCCGCCCAGGTCGGGCCGGTAGGCGGCCTGCACCGCGTGGAAGAACTCGTGGCTGGCCAGGATCTCCACGGCCTCTGCGTCGGACGGGTAGTTGTAGCCCGTGAAGTCGTTCTCCTGGAGCATGAAGCCCGTGCAGCGCGTGACGCCCTCCAGGCAGGTCTCCTGCCGGAAGGCGCCGTCGCCAATCCTCGCGAAGTCCACCAGGTACACGTCGAAGCGGCCGTCGCCGCCGTCGTCCCCGGCCGGATTCGTGTCGTCGGGCGGCAGGCGGAAGCCCAGGTCCACGTAGAACGTCGCCACGTGTTCGTAGGTGCGCCCGACGAGCTCCACGAAGTCGGGCACGCCGGTGCCATCCGCGTCCGCTGGCGGCACGGCGTGCGTGCCCTGGCGGGTGAAGTGGATGCGGAAGCGCCCGCCCGGCGACACGACGGACTCCACCGTGTCCTCGGGCTCATAGCGCGGCGCCTGCGCGCCAGGCGAGGTGGGCCGCCCGGACTCGGCGACCCGCTTCTGTACGGCCTCCCGCTCGTGCGGGAGGCCGCGCGGGGTTCCCGCGCCGGCCAGCAGCAGGAGCAGCGTGGGAACCCCGGGGGTCATCACGGCAGGAAGGACCACCGCAGGCGGATCGACCCGGCGCTGGCCGTCGAGCTCACCTTGCCCGTCGTGTTGCACTCCTCCTGGATCGCGGGCTCATAGAAGTCCTTGACCTGCAGCTTCACGTGACGGCCGTCCGCCAGCTGGACCAGGTAGACCTTGTTCGTCATCTGCAGGCAGGAAGCGTAGTCCCAGTACGAGAGGGTCTGGGTCGCCGGGCTCTGAAGGCCAAACGAGTCCCCGGTGAACGTGCAGGTGTCGGGCGTGTAGTAGTTCTCCGCCACGAACTGCGCATCCGTGGGCACGGAGGTCACCGACTCGAACGTCGTGCCGTCCGCCGTCTGAGCCACGGTCACGCACGACGGGCCGGACACGCCGCTGTTGAAGCGGACGACGTACCGGCGCACCGCGACGTCCCACGCGGTCGAATCCAGCGAGGACTGGTCATCGATGTAGACCTTCTCCAGCCCCGTCGCCGTGAAGCGCGCGTAGGTGTACGAGTCCGGCACCGCCGTGCCACCCCCGCGGCCATCCAGGTACGTGAGGTGCTCGCCCGCCGTCGTGCCCTCTTCGATCACGCCGCCGTCGGAGACGACCGTGCGGAGCCGGAGCTTGTCGATGCTCTGCTCCGTGCAGGCCACGGCGTTGCGGCACAGCTCCGCGCCGCCATCCGCGGGAGGAGTGCCCGCGTCCGTCTCCGTGCCCGCGTCGGTGGTGGTGCCCGCGTCGGTGGTCGTCCCGGCGTCAGTGGTGGTGCCCGCGTCCGTCTCACCGCCCGTGCCCGCGTCCGTCTCAGGCTCTTCGGCCGGAGTCAGGGTGCGCTGCTCGCACTTCCTGTCCGCGTTGCAGGTCCATGCCTTGCCCTTGGGGGCCGCGCCCTCATCGCGGCAGTCGAACGCATCCACGCACTCGTCGCTGCTGCATCCCGGCGCCACCACGGCCAGCGCGAGGGCCGCCAGGGCCCCCATGCCGAGCCACCGTGCACCGCTCTTCCGGACCGCCCCTTCGGGGTTGCTCATCGTCGTCACCTTTCGCCGCGGAGACCCGCCGCCGTTCGATGGGGACGATCTCTATTCGATAACGATTCTCATTTTCAATATCGACGGCCCATTTTCAGGCCGAAGTGTCGCCGGGCGGCTTCGGGGCGTTGTGGGCGGACAGGCGGGGTTGCTGTCCGCCGGGCCCCAGGAGTCCCTGCATGGCGTCGAAGAGGTTGAGGTTGGAGCCGCTGGGGAGGAAGACGACCTTGTCCAGGCCTCCGACGACGGCGGCCTGGGCCTGCGCGGCCACGGCCTTCACGAAGTTCTCCCCGCCCCCCAGGGACTCCACGCGCTGACGGAATTGGCCGGCTTCCACTTCCGCGAGGCGCGACTGGCGCTCCACCTCCAGGTCATTGAGGCGCTGCTGGCGATCCAGGGCCACCTGGGTGGTGAGCCGTTCGCGCTCGATCTCCGCTTCGGAGCGGATGCGCGAGGCGCGGGCGTCGGACTCGGCGCGGGCCAGGGCCTCCTCGCTCTCCACGCGGGCGCGCTCCAGCTGGGCCTCCGCCTCCACCTTGGCGCGACTGAGCGTCTCCAGCTGGTGGTTGCGGTTCTGCAATTCGATGAGGGATTGGCGCTCCGCCTCCGACTTGCGGTGGCTGGCGATGTCCGCGAGCTGCTTCTCCTCCTCGCTGCGGATGCGCTTGAGCTCCGCGGCGGCCTGGGCCTCCTGGCGTGAGGCGTCCAGCTGGATCTGGATGTTGGTGTCGATGGCCTCGCGCAGCTTCAGGGCCGTCTTCTCATCGACGGGGGCGATGTCCTTGATGTCGATGTCGATGATGCGCAGCTGGTTCTCGGAGAAGAGGCGGTCCTTGCGAGCGCGGCCCGCGTCATCCATGCCGAAGATGGTGCGGCGGATGAGCACGCTGGCGTTCTTGTGGAAGGTCTCGAACTCGTTCTCCGCGGCGACCTGGCGGATGCGCGACGCGAGGTTCTCACACACGTACCCGATGAAGTCGTTCACCCGGAAGATGGCCTTGTCCTTCTCCGGGTCGCCCTGCACGTCGAACTGCCACTTGTAGGAAAGCTTGATGCGCAGCCGCGCGTGGTCGCGAGTGGCCACCTCGAACAGGTCCGTGGCGAAGTCCGGCCCCAGCCGCAGCATCAGCACCTTGAGCTGACGCGGGCGCTTGGGCGTGCTGCCGGACAAATCCAGGACGGTGACGTCCTCGTACGGACGCAACATCACCTTCGCGGGGCCGAACTCCACGCGCGCGTGATTGGACTCGAAGTCGTTGATGAGGACCGCCGTGTTGTCCTCGATGCGCAGCACGATTGCGCGAGTACGGTCCCCCTTCTCCGTCGCGCTTGTGGGCCGTGGCGCGCGGGCGTCCTTCGCCTCCGCGAGCGGCAGCGGCGGCGTGAGGCCCAGCAGGGCCTCCGCGTCCGGAGACAATCGCTTCTCGTGCAGCTCCTGGTGCGCCTCCGGCATGAACTGGCACGGTCCCTGGACGAGCGACACCTTGCCCGAGCGCAGGTCGCGCACGTACAGGCCTTCCCCCTGACCCAATGACAGCGCGGCAATCTCCCGGTGGATGAGGACCTTCTCGCTGGGCACGTAGGTGCGAGGGCCGCGGACGATCCACGTGTCACCGGCCTTGCGTGCGCGCGGCTCGCCGCCCTCGTTCTCGGAGAGGTCGTCCAGTGCCTGGAGCTTCAGGCCCTGCAGCTCCGACAGGACATGCTTGCGGCGCACGTCCCCTTCCAGCGCCTCGCCGGGTTCGAGGAAGAAGACATCCGGACCGGAGACGACCTTGCGGCGGCCCTCCTGGACGCGGCCGGTGGCGCGGTCCACGGGATTGAGGATGACGCAGTACTCGGTCTCCTTGAGGACGCGGGCCTTCTCCAGCGACACGACGGTGACGGACTCGCCGGGCACATAGCGGCCGGGGCCGCGCACCAGCCACTCGTCACCGGCTTCACGACGGCGGGGAGCGTCCGGGACGTGGGTGTCCGAGAAGGCGGTGAGCGCGCGAAGACGCAGCGCCTCCGACACGCCCAGGACGTATTCCGGGACGATGTCGCCCTCCAGCTCCTCGCCGGGGTACAGCGGGAACACCTTCGGGCCCACGCGGACCTCGCGGTCGCCCACCGCGACGCGGGCCTGGCCGAAGTCGTCCAGCGCCACCTGGCCGTCCACGCGCACCACGGGGTTGCGCACCACGCACCAGCTGCCGGCGCCCAGCTCCACCATCCGCTCCTTCGCCACGAGCGTCAGGTGCGCTTCGAGCGTCAGCACGCGAGGGCCCACCTCCATCAGCACGACGCCACGGTTGGCGTCCTCGATGTATGCGTACTCGCGGTTCTTCAGGGAGATGCGCTGGATGGCTTCGGTGCTGGGGGCGGACGGCATGGGACACCTGCTCGCGGGCGTGGGGTTCGGCCGCGAGTCATTGCGAGCCCCATGCCGTCATCGCTCCGCCCTGGAACGGCGATGCACCGCTCCGGACTGGCACGGACACTCGCTCCATTCCGGTGCGCGGTGTTCCAGAGTGGAGCGCATTTCGAACGACCAGCGCGCACGGCTCGCGTCGTCGTTCCCAGCAAGGCCAAGCTCTTCGGCATCCACACGGAGATGTATTCATTGGGCGGTCTGGGTGATCATCTCACCGGTGGCGACCGCGTGACCTTCCGCTGGATCCGCGACTGAGTGAGCTTGGATTGCGTCGCGGCGTCTGTTCGAATGCCCTCCTGTCAGCGGGCCAGGATGCTCCGGCCCGGTGGCCCCCACCCCGGAGGAAGCATGAAGGCATCGCGACTGAAGCAGACGATTCCTGGATTCGCGCTGATCATCGGCATCATGGCGGGTACGGCCCTGGCCATGGTTCCCGGCTCCACGGCGGAGACGACCGATAACCAGACGTCCGCGGTCCAGATGATCTGTTCGCGCACCTGCAAGCCGTGCTCGACCCAGATGGAGTGCGGCACGAGCGGCGGTTCCTGCGGGGTCTGGCGCTGCACCCAGCCGTAAACACAAGCGCCTCCGAGTCCCAGGACCCGGAGGCGCTCTTCTGCGGATTCGTGAAGACCGCTGACCGCTTCAGCCCTGCGCGGAGCGGGGCTTGCGCGTGGACTTCTTCGTCGTCGCGATCTCCAGCGACAGGTCCATGGCCCGCGCCGAGTGCGTGAGCGCGCCCATCGACACGAAGTCCACGCCCAGCTTCGCCAGCCGGGGCAGCCGATCCAACGTGACGCCGCCCGACACTTCGATGGGCACGCGGCTCGCCGTCAGCATCACCGCTTCGCGGATCTGCGCGTCGTCCATGTTGTCCAACATGATGACGTCCGCGCCCGCGGCGATGGCCTCCTCCAGCTGCTTGAAGTTGGTGACCTCCACTTCAATCTTCACCAGCCGGGGACCGTTCAGCTTCGCGCGGCGCACCGCTTCAGTGATGTCGCCACCTACCGCCGCGATGTGGTTGTCCTTGATGAGGATGCCGTCGAAGAGGCCGAAGCGGTGGTTGGACGCGCCGCCCATGCGCACCGCGTGCTTCGCGAGGCCCCGCATGCCCGGCGGCGTCTTGCGCGTGTCCAGCACCCGCAGCTTCGAGCCTCGCACGGAGGTCATCGCCTGCTGGGCCAGCGTCGCGATGCCGGCGGCGCGCTGCACCAGGTTGAGCGCAGTGCGCTCCGCGGCCAGCAGCGAACGCAGCTTGCCGTGGACGCGCGCGGCGACCACCTTCGGTTTGATCTCCTCGCCGTCGCGCTTGAGGACCTCCACCTCCACCTCCGCGTCCACCATGTGGAAGACGCGGACGAAGGCGTCCAGGCCGGCGACGATCATCTGCTCCTTCGCGACCAGCTCACCGCTGCCTTCCGCTTCGGCGGGGACCACCGCCAGCGAGGTGACGTCCCCCGCAGCACCCAGGTCCTCGTCGAGGGACAGCGCGATGAGCCGATCGAGATAATCCTGCTGCACTTCCGCCTCCTACCGGCGCGCCTTGCGAGCCGGCTTGCCCCGAGTGGTCTTCTTCGCCGCGGCCTTCTTCGCGGCGGTCTTCTTCCCCGCCGCCTTCTTCGCCGAAGCCTTCTTCGCAGGAGCCTTCTTCACCGCCGCCTTCTTCGCGGCCGTCTTCTTGCCCGCTGCCTTCTTCGAGGAAGCCTTCTTCGAGGAAGCCTTCTTCGCAGGGGCCTTCTTCGCGGCGGACTTCTTGCTCGCCGCCTTCTTCGCGGAGGCCTTCTTCGCAGGGGCCTTCTTCGAGGAGGCCTTCTTCGCAGGGGCCTTCTTCACCGCCGCCTTCTTCGCAGGGGCCTTCTTCGTCGGAGCCTTCTTCACCGGCTTCGCCGAACCCTCCGGCGCCTCGCGGGCGTCGCCGCCCTCCTTGGCCCGGTCGAACTCGCGCATCGCGTCGTCCACGAGGCCCATGCTCATGTACGCGACGCCCAGGTCGTGGTGGTCCGCCGGGGACAGCCCTTCCTTGGTGCCCTCGCGCAGCTTGTTGAGGGCCTCCTCCACCACCGGATCCGCGGCCTGGGGCGCCTGCGAAGCCTCTTCGGCTTCAATCTCGCCCTTCAGCTCCTGGCCCAGGTTCACCGCATCGTCCTTCGGTGCCTGCGGCTCGGTGGCCACCTTCACATGGGCGCTCTCGGGCGCGGGGGACTCGGACGCTTCAGGGGCTTCGGACTCGGTGCTGCCCGGCAACGGCGACGGCGTCTCGGACATGGGGGGCTCCGGGGCGATGCGCTGGAGGTGATCCTGCAGCTTGACCGTGCGCTCCTGGAGCTCCGCCACCCGGGCCTTGTCCTTCTCCACCACGTCCGGCGGAGCACGGGCCACGAAGTTCGGGTTGTCCAGCTTGCGCTGCAAACCGGTGAGTTCCTGCTCGGAGCGGACGATCTCCTTCTTCAGGCGGTCGCGCTCCGCGTCCAGGTCCACCAGGCCCGCCAGGGGCACGTAGATTTCCAGGTTGCCGCTCACGAACGCCGCCGCCTGCGGAGGCTTGGCGCCCGGGGGGCCCACCACCACCTCGGACAAGCCCGCGAGCGGCATCAGGTACGCGCGCCAACGCTCCAACAGCTCGCGCGTCGTCGCGTCCGGGCTCTGCACCACCGCCTTCACCTTGGCGGACGGCGGCAGGTTGCTCTCGCCGCGCAGCGTGCGCAGGCCCTCGATGGCCGCGATGACCGGCGCCATCTCGCCTTCCGCGGCCGCGTCCACCCACGCCGTCTCCGGCGCCGGGTACGCCGCGATGCAGATGCTCTCCGTGGGCCGGGACATCGGCAGCTTCTGCCAGATCTCCTCGGTGATGAACGGCATGAACGGGTGCATCAGCCGCAGGATGCGGTCCAGGCACGTCACCAGCACCGCGCGCGTGGTGTCCTTGGCCTCCGCGTCGTCGCCGTACAGCGAGCCCTTCGCCAGCTCGATGTACCAGTCGCAGAACTCCGCCCACAGGAACTGGTACAGCGTGGATGCCGCCTCCGCGAAGCCGAACGCCTCCAGCGACGCGCGCGTCTCCTCCGTGGCCTTCTGCAGGCGGGAGAGGATCCACCGGTCCGCCAGCGTCAGCTTGCGGCCCTCGAGCGGCGTCTTGTCCAGGCTGAAGTCGCCCATGTTCATCAGGGCGAACCGGCTGGCGTTCCACAGCTTGTTGCAGAACGCCTTGTAGCCACCCAGGCGGTCCATCGACAGCTTGATGTCACGGCCCTGCTGCGTGAGCGACGCCAGCGTGAAGCGCAGCGCGTCCGCGCCGTGCGCCGGCATGCCCTGCGGGAAGCGGTTGCGCAAGGACGGCTGCAGCGACTCCGCCTTCGCGCCGAGGATGACGTCCAGGGGATCGATGACGTTCCCCTTCGTCTTGGACATCTTCTCGCCCTTCTCGTCGCGCACCATCGCGTGCAGGTACACGGTGCGGAAGGGCACATCGTTCATGAAGTGCAGGCCCATCATCATCATCCGGGCGACCCAGAAGAAGATGATGTCGTGGCCCGTCTCCATCACGGACGTCGGGTAGAAGGTCTGGAGGTCCGCCGTCTGCTTCGGCCAGCCCAGCGTGGAGAACGGCCACAGCGCGGACGAGAACCAGGTGTCCAGCACGTCCGGATCCTGCGTCAGCTCCTTGCCGCCGCACTTCGGGCAGGACTCCGGCGCCGTGCGAGACACGATGACGTCCGCCGTGTCCTTGGAGCGCTCCTCCGCCGGGGTGCACGCCGCGCAGTACCACGCGGGGATCTGGTGGCCCCACCACAGCTGGCGGCTCACGCACCAGTCGTGGATGTTGTTCATCCAGTGGAAGTACGTGTTCGTCCACGACTCGGGGACGAACTTCGTGCGGCCCTCCTCCACGGCCTGGATGGCCGGCTTCGCCAGCGGTTCGATCTTGATGAACCACTGCGGCGACAGGCGCGGCTCCACCACCGTGGTGCAGCGCTGGCAGGTGCCCACGTTCAGCTTGTGCGGCTCCTCCTTCTCCAGCAGGCCCAGCTCCGTCAGGTCCGCCAGCACCTGCTTGCGCGCCTCCCGGCTCTCCAGGCCCGCGTACTTGCCGGTGTCCTTCGTCATCCGCGCCGCTTCGTCCAGGATGGACAGCATCGGCAGCTTGTGGCGCAGGCCCGTCTGGTAGTCGTTGAAGTCGTGCGCGGGCGTGACCTTCACCACGCCGGTGCCGAACTCCATGTTCACCAGCTCGCCGTCCGCGATGACCGGAATCTCACGGTCGGTGAGCGGCAGCGCCACGCTCTTGCCGATGAGGTCCTGGTAGCGCGGATCCTCCGGGTGCACGGCGACGGCCGTGTCGCCCAGCAGCGTCTCCGGGCGCGTCGTCGCCACGGTGAGGAAGCGCTCCGTGCCCTTCACCGGATAGCGGATGTGCCAGAGCGAGCCGTTCTTCTCCTCGTGCTCCACTTCCAGGTCGGAGAGGGCCGTGCGGCAGGACGGGCACCAGTTGATCAGCTTCTGGGCCCGGTACATCAGGCCCTCTTCGTACAGCCGGACGAACACCTCGCGCACCGCGGCCGAGGACTGCTCGTCCATGGTGAAGCGCTCACGGCTCCAGTCCAGGGACGCGCCCAGGTAGCGGTGCTGCTCACCGATGCGCGCGCCGAACTTGCCCTTCCACGTCCAGACGCGCTCGAGGAACGCCTCGCGGCCCAGGTCGTGGCGGCTCTTGCCCTCCGTCTTCTTCAGCTCCTTCTCCACCACCATCTGCGTGGCGATGCCCGCGTGGTCCGTACCCGGCAGCCAGAGCGCGTTGAAGCCGCTCATCCGCTTCCAGCGCGTGAGGATGTCCTGGATGGTCGCGGTGAGCGCGTGGCCGATGTGCAGGCTGCCCGTCACGTTGGGCGGCGGCAGCACGATGCTGAACGGCGGCTTGGAGGAAGGGGCTTCGGCGCGGAAGTAGTCGCGCTCCAGCCAGTGGTTGTACCACCGCGCCTCCACTTCGGAGGGCTCGTAGGCCTTGGACAGTTCAGTCGTGTCAGTCATTGCAAGCGGCCGGCCCCCGACGGGGCCGGCGGGGAATCAGAGGGGACTGCGAATCAATGCTGGGTCTCGCGGTCCTTGATGAGCCGCTCCAGCTCTTCCCGGATGATGGTCTCCGCCAGCTGCGGAACGACCTCCCAGGCAATCTTCTCGATGACCTCGCGGGACGCCTTCGACAGCGCCTCGCGCAGCAGCGCCTCTCCGCCATCCGCGGCCGGACGGGCGCGCGCGGGCGGAGTCGCCGGCGAGGGACCGCCGATGTCCAGGGAGATCTCCTCCGCGCCGCTGGGCTCGGGCAGCGAGTCCTCGATGCGGATGCTCTCCGTGCGGGCCTGCGCAGCGGGAGGGGCGGCCGGAGCACCCAGCCCGAACGGATCCCGGGCACGGGCGGCCGGAGGCACCGCGGCGGGCGGGGGCGCGGACGGCAGCGGCGCGGCGCCCGGAGGACGCGGGAAGCCGCCCGGGATGTTCGGGGCGCCAGGGCCCGGAGGACGCGCGGCCATGCCCGGAGGCGGCGCACCCGGCGGACGCGCGCCCGGAGGCACGGCACCCGGAGGAGGACGCGCACCCGGCGGCATGGCGCCCGGAGGCGGCGCACCCGGAGGACGCGCGCCCATGCCCGGAGGCGGCGCACCCGGCGGAGGACGTGCACCCGGCGGCATGGCGCCCGGAGGCGGCGCACCCGGAGGACGCGCGCCCGGAGGAACAGCGCCCGGCAGCGGACGCGCCGCACCCGGAGGAGGAGGCACACCGGCGCCCGGAGGACGCGCGCCCGGAGGCGGCGCACCCGGCGGAGGACGCGCACCCGGCGGCATGGCGCCCGGAGGCGGCGCACCCGCGGGACGCGCACCCGGCGGCACGGCGGCGGCGGGCGGCGCGCTGACCGGAGCGCTCGGGGCGGAGGTCTGGGGCAGAATGCGCGTCGCGGCGGACGCGGGCATCGTGTTGGACTTCTGGCCCACCAGCGCCTTCACCTTGTCGAGGAGGATCTGGCTCTCGAAGGGCTTGGTGATGTGGTCATCCGCCCGGGCGGCCTTCGCGCGGTTCTCGTCGAACGCCTCGAAGGTGCCGGCGAGCAGCAGCACCGGGATGGCCTGCGTGGAGGGGTCGCCCTTGAGCGCCTCGCAGACCTCGTAGCCGCTCTTGCCCGGCATCATCACGTCGGCGAGCACCACGTCCGGACGCAGCTCGCGCGTGCGGGAGATGGCGTCCAGCCCGTTGTCCACCGCGGTCACCTGGAAGTCTTCCGTCGCGAAGATCATCCCGATCACCTTGCGGATGGTGAGCGAGTCGTCGGCGATCAGTAGATTCTTGGGCATCGGCTCCGGCCTCGGGGGGCGCATACCCCCCTGAATTCGTTTGAGATTTCGGGCGAGCAAGCCTGCCTGCACGCCCTGTGTCAATCGGAGAAGCTTAGGATTCGCGCGTTGGGCCGATCAAGAAAACATGCGCTGCAGGTCCAGTAACATCACCGGATCCGGCAGCCCCGGCGCCCGGAACGTTCCGGGAAGCTCGGCCGGCTTGAACTTCTGCAGCACACCCAGCACCCGGGTGGCCGCCAGCCCTACGTTCCGCCCCGCCAGTTCCGTGAGGACGAACAGCTCCTCCGCCTGGGCCGGCGCACCCAGCAGCGCTGGAATCGAACAGATGGGCCATAGCGCCTGCGCGTGGGGATAGACGCCCGCCACCGGCCCGCTCTGCACCGGGAGCACGCTGAACGCCTCGCCCCGGGGTACCACCTGGGAGACGCAACCCAGCGGGACGCCGAACAGCACCCCCTGGGACTCCAGCACCAGCGCCCGCTCCGGGGGCGCGTCCGCATAGTGCACGGGCCGGGGCTCTGGCGGGGTCGCCCGGGGGCCCGCCCGGTGCGGCAGCGCTTCCACGATGAGCTCCAGGTACAGCCGGTCCTTGTGCAGCACCGCGCCCCGGCTCAGCGGCGCCAGCGAGTCCGCCAGGCCCGGAGGCAGCAGGAAGAACGGGTCCCTCGCGACGTCCGCGACCTCCACCACGGCGCGCACCCGCACCGCGAGCGTGGGGCTGACGTCCAGGACCACCACCATGCCCGGCACTTCCTCAGGCAGGCCGCCGAGCAGCGCGGCGAGGTCCTTCACTTCCAGTACGCCGCGCAGACTCGCGCCGCGAGCGCCCGGCATCGCGACCTCGATGACGGAGGTGGCCTCCACCGCGTAGCGCGTCTCTCCGGCCTCCACCAGCAGGCAGAGCCGCCGTCCGCTTTCAAAGGGCACGGCCCGGGACCCTAGCAGCCTTCCAGCGTTGGGTGCTAAGCCCTGAACAGTCATGGCGCGACTGCTCCTCGTCGACGACGAAAAGATCGCCCGCAATCTCTACGGCGACTACCTCACGGCCGCGGGACACCTGGTCACGGCGGTGCCCACCGTGGCGGACGCGAAGGCAGCCCTCTCCGCGGCGCGGTTCGACGCGGTGGTGACGGACCTCATCCTCCCCGGCGGCGACGGCATGGAGGTGCTTCGCCACGTGCGCGAGCGCTACCCCGGCGTGGAGGTGCTGGTCATCACCGGCCTGGACAAGGTGGCCCCCGCGGTGCGCGCCATCAAGAGCGGCGCGGCGGAGTACCTGGTCAAGCCCGTGGCGCCGGAGGCCCTGGAGCACGCGCTGCGCCGCGCGCTCACCACGCGCGACCTGATGCGTGAGAACGCGTCCCTGCGCCAGCACGTCGCGCTGCTGGAGGCGGGCCAGCGCATCGCCACCACGCTCGACCGCGAGCGGCTGTCCACGGCCGCGTCGGACGCGCTGGAGTCCATGGCCAACGCCTCCGCGGTGATGCTCCTGGAGCGGGACCCCGGCGGCACGGGCTTCCGCTCGCACGGCATGCGCGGGCTGCCGGTGGACCTGCACGAGGCGCTCGTCCCGCTGCTCATCGAGCGGCTTTCGGGCACGCGCACGCAGGTGGAGCTCGACGGACTTCAAGTTCCCTGGCCGCGCACCCTCTCCTTCCCCGCCGTGGACGGAGAACTGGTGCTGGGCCACGCGGTGCTCTTCCACGACAACGCGCCCGCGGAGCACCACGCGGAGACCGTGGGCTTCCTCGTGCGCAACTGGGCGCTGGCCCTGCGCAACCTGGGCCGCTTCGCCGCCGTGGAGGACCTGGCCTACGTCGATGACCTCACCCGCCTGTTCAACACGCGCTACCTGCACCTGGTGCTGGACCGCGAGGTGAACGAGGCCCTGCAGACGGAGCGCCCCTTCTCCCTGCTGTTCCTGGACCTGGACCGCTTCAAGGCCATCAACGACACGCACGGGCACCTGGTGGGCTCGCGGGTGCTGGTGGAGGCCGCGCGCGTGCTCAAGGGCTGCGTACGCGACCCGGACGTGGTGGCGCGCTTCGGCGGCGACGAGTACGTGGTGCTCCTGCGCGGCACGGACTCCGGAGGGGCCCTCAAGGTCGCCGAGCGCATCCGCCGCACCATGGAGACCCATCAGTTCCTGGGCCGCGAGGGGCTGGCGCTCAAGCTCACCACCTGCATCGGCGTGGCCAGCTTCCCGGAGCACGCCCAGGACAAGGACCACCTGCTGGACCTGTCCGACCGGGCCATGTACCGGGGCAAGCGCGGCACCCGGAACGTCGTCTACATGGCGGCGCAGGACCTGGAAGCCACCCCGGCCGAGCGCCGTCAGAATCCCCCGCCCCCGCAGGGCCAGGGCTGAACGCCGGACGCGCGCTACTTGCGCAGGCTGCCCACGGTGAGGTGCTTGGGCAGCTCCACTTCCGCGGGCACGCCGCCGCCGCCCTCGCCCACCGCCTCCACCTCTTCGTGAGACGCGCCGGTGGTGATGAGGCGGTACTTCTGCGACGCCTCGCGGTCGTGCTGGGCCTGCTCCGGATCCAACCGCGCGATGAGCTGCCAGAAGAGGGCCGCGTGCTCGCGCTCCTCGTCCATGACGTGCCGCAGGATGGCCTTCGCCTCCTCGTTGTCCGTCGCGTCCAGGTGCGCGGCGTAGAGGTTGATGGCGTCCAGCTCCGCCTCGATGTTGAGCCGGATGGAGCGGGCCAGTTCGGAGTCCGTCAGCTTCCGGGGCACCAGCGAGTGGAACGGGTTCGTCTGCGGCATGAGGACCTCAGCGACAGGGAGAGTCCCCAACAGGCGAGCGGGCAACGACGTTCCGTCAGGCCGGGCTGGAGGACGTGCGCGAGCATCCGTTCGGTCGCGAGCGCGGTCAACCGAATCCCGCTGGGGGTGCGTTGCGCGTGAACACCTGCCTCCGCCATGCTCCCGCGCATGGAGACCCCCTCGCCGCTCGCGCAGCTGCTCCAGGCCCTGGACGCGGGGGACCTGGAGAAGGCACGGGTCGCGGCCGTGGCGCTGCAACGCGCCAACGCCCACACCCATCAGGTCGCCGCGGAGGTCCTCCATGAGCTGCGTCAGCCCCTCCTGGGCGCGAAGGCCTACGCCCAGCTGCTCGCCGAGGAAGGAGGCTCCAGCGGTCCGCTGAAGCTGCTGCTCGCGCAGGTGGAGCGGATGGAGCAGATCGTCTCCGACTTCATCCGCCTGGCCAGCGAGCGGCCGGCCCCGCAGCAGCGGCTGTCCCTGGCCGCGCCCATCTGGGCGGCGGCGAAGGTGTTCAGCGTCAACCCGGACTCGGCGCGCATCTCACTGGAGGTGGAGGCCCCCGAGGACCTGACCATCCAGGGCAACGCGCGGCTGATTGAACAGCTCACGCTCAACCTGCTCAACAACGCCCGCGACGCCATGTCCGGCCGGGGCCGCGTGAAGGTGACGCTCACGCGCGATGGCGCCTCCGCGGCCCTCTACGTGTCCGACTGGGGACCGGGCATCCCGGACGAGCTGAAGACGCGCATCTTCGAGCCCTACGTCTCCGCCAGCAAACGCGGCACGGGCCTGGGGCTCGCCGTCTGTCGTCGCATCGCGCAGGAGCACCACGCGCAGATTGCCCTGGTGCCGCCCACGACGCTGCGCGAAGTGCCGCCCCCGGCCACCGTGTTCCGCGTGCTCTTCCCGCCCACGGACGCGCCGCGCCCGCCGCGCAAGCGCCTGCTGGTGGTGGACGACGAGGGCATCATCCGGATGGTCTTCAAGGACCTGATGGACAAGGAGTGCGAAGTCATTGAAGCGGCCACGGGCGAAGCCGCGCTCGAAATCCTCCGCTCGTCGCGCGTGGATCTCATCGTCACGGACAAGAACCTGCCCGGAATCTCCGGCCTGGAGTTGGCCCAGCACGCGCGGAAGCTGGATCCCGCGTCGCGCGTCATCCTGATGACGGGCTACCCCTCGCTGGTGACGACGCAGCAGGCGCTGCAGCTGGGCCTGGTGGACTACCTGCTCAAGCCCTTCGACGACATCCGCCAGGTGCGCGCACTGTTGCGGCAGGCGCTGTACACACCGGCCGCGCCGCCTGTCCCCGCCCCCAGCGCTGGCGTGCGCCGGGTGGACGTGCTGGAGGACAACCCGGCCACCGCGCGGCTGATTTCAGAGGCGCTGACGCTGTTGGGCCTGGAGGCGCGCGTCGTCGCGGGCGCGGAGGTGGCCACCATGGAGCCGCCCATGGGCGTGGTGGTGTCTTGGGACTTCGCGCCGGCCTACGGCAAGAAGGCGCTGGAGCTGGCCCGGGCCCTGAGCCAGGGCGCGCCCTTCGTCGTCCTGGCCGAGCACCTCACCATGGACACGGCCCTGGCATCGCTGCGCGCCGGGGCCGCCGCGTGCCTGCCCAAGCTGCTCTCCGACACCACGGCGCTCAGCCGCGAGTTGGGCCTGGCCTTCAAGAAGACCGCTTCCTGAAAAAGACTCCGGCCCCGGGCGCCCCGCTTTCGCGGAGCCCACCGGGGCCGGAAACCCTACGAAGCTACGGAGCCGTTACGTCGGCTCAGTAGTCCATGTCGTCGCCGCCGTACTCCGGCATGGCGCCGCCGCCCGCGCCGCCCTTGGCCTTCTTCTTGGGGCGCTCGGCGATCATCGCCTCGGTGGTGAGCAGCAGGGACGCCACGGAGGCGGCGTTCTGCAGCGCGGTGCGCTCGACCTTCGTCGGGTCGATGACGCCGGCCTTCTCCAGGTCCTCGTAGGTCTCCGTGCGGGCGTTGAAGCCGAACGCGCCGGTGCCGTCCTTGACCTTGTTGATGACGACGGCGCCTTCGACGCCAGCGTTGCTGGAGATCTTGCGCAGGGGCTCCTGCAGCGCCTTGCGGATGATGTCCACGCCGAAGTCCTGCTCGCCGCCCAGCTTCAGGCCGTCCAGCGCCTTGAGGCTGCGGATGTAGGCCACGCCGCCGCCGGGGACGATGCCCTCTTCGACGGCCGCGCGGGTCGCGTGCAGCGCGTCCTCCACGCGGGCCTTCTTCTCCTTCATCTCCACTTCGGTCGCCGCGCCGACGTTGATGACCGCCACGCCGCCCACGAGCTTCGCCATGCGCTCCTGGAGCTTCTCGCGGTCGTAGTCGCTGGTGACCGTCTCAATCTGCGTGCGGATGAGCTTGATGCGGCCCTCGATGTCCGCCTTCTGGCCGGCACCGTCCACGATGGTGGTGTTGTCCTTGTCCACCGTGATGCGCTTGGCGCGGCCCAGGTCGGTGAGGGTCAGGTTCTCGTACTTGTGACCCAGCTCCTCGCTCACCACCATGCCGCCCGTCAGCGTGGCGATGTCCTTGAGCATCTCCTTGCGGCGGTCGCCGAAGCCCGGCGCCTTCACCGCGGCCACGTTCAGCACGCCGCGGATCTTGTTCACCACCAGGGTGGCCAGGGCCTCGCCCTCGATGTCGTCCGCGATGATGAGCAGCGGCTTGCCCGAGCGCGCCACCTGCTCCAGCAACGGAATCATGTCCTGCATCGACGAGACCTTCTTCTCGCTGATGAGGATGTAGGGGTCGTCCATGACGACCTCCATGCGATCGCGGTTCGTGACGAAGTACGGCGACACGTAGCCACGGTCGAACTGCATGCCCTCCACCACGTCGAGCGTCGTCTCCAGGCCCTTGGCCTCCTCGACGGTGATGACGCCCTCCTTGCCGACCTTCTCCATCGCGTCCGCGATGGTCTGGCCGATGGTCTCATCCCCGTTGGCGGAGATGGTGCCCACCTGCGCGATGGCCTGCTTGTCCGTGGTCGTCTTGGACATCTTCTTCAGCTCCGCGACCACCACCTCCACGGCCTTGTCGATGCCGCGCTTGAGGTCCATGGGGTTGTGGCCGGCGGCCACCAGCTTCAGGCCCTCCTCATAGATGGCGCGCGCGAGCACGGTCGCCGTCGTGGTGCCGTCGCCGGCCTTGTCGGAGGTCTTCGACGCGACCTCCTTCACCATCTGCGCGCCCATGTTCTCGAAGCGGTTCTCGAGATCGATCTCCTTGGCGACGGTGACGCCGTCCTTGGTGATGGTGGGCGAGCCGAAGCTCTTCTCGATGACCACGTTGCGGCCCTTGGGACCGAGCGTCACCGCGACCGCATCCGCGAGGACACGGACGCCGCGCAGGATGGAATCGCGCGCGGACTGATGGAAGAAGATTTCCTTCGCTGCCATCGTAACCTCCGATAATACTTGGGGAATTTCTACAAATGGGGATGGCCGTTAGCACTCGGCCATGTCGAGCGCCAACATAAGGGCCGCATCGACGATGTCAACGGAAAGGGGCAGCCGTGTGGGCCTGAGGACGCCTACTGGCCCGTCCGGGTGGGGGGCCGGGCCGCCTTGGGAAGGCCCTACTCCGCGAAGCGCACGAGGTTGAGCAGCTGCCCCATGTCCAGGGGCTTCTGCAGGGTGATGGCGACGCCCTTGCGCAGGCCCCGGTCGGAGATGTTGGCGTCCGTGCTGGCGGTCATCATCAGGACGGAGATGCGCTGGAAGCGGGGGTCCGCCTTCAGCATCTCCGTGAAGTGGATGCCGTCCAGGTGGGGCATCAGGTAGTCGGTGATGACCAGCCCCACGGGGTGACGCTCCATGATGTCCAGGGCCTGGAGCGCGTCCGACGCCGAGAACACGGTGTAGCCATGCATCTCCAGGTAGCGAGAGAGCATGGTGCACAGCTCGTAATCGTCGTCGACGACCAGGATGTTCACGGGGTTCGGGCCGAAACGGGGCGCTGGAAGGTAACAGCGACGCCGGTCGTTGACAACGCGAAGGACGGCTTCTTAGCTGCCGGCCCGAATGGCGAAGCGCATGGCGAAGCAAGGGGAGGCGCGGGACATGGACGCGCGGCTGGAGGGAGTCGCGGACGCCTTCGAGGCGCGGGACTTCGAGGCCGCGCTCACCAGCGCCGACGCCCTGCTCCGGGACGTTCCGGACTCACCAGAAGCCCTGCACTACCGGGCCGCCGCGCTGGTGGAGGTGGGACGCCTGGAGGACGCGGGCAAGGCCTATGGCGCCGCCCTCAAGATGGCCCCGGAAGACCTGGAGATCCTCTTCGGCGCGGCGGAATTCCTCGTGTGCCGCACCGGCGAGGACCGCGAGGCGGTGGAGGAAGGGCTGGAGTGGTGCGGCCGCGGGCGGAAGCTGGCGCAGCGGGCCGATGACGTGGAGCTCGTCTACGAGTTCCTCCTCCTGGAGGGCATGGGCCTCAACCAGTTGGGGGAATGTGAGTCCGCGCTGAAAATCCTGGACCAGGCGCTGACGCACATGCCGCGCTCGACGGACGCGCAGCTGGAGCGGGGCATCGCGCTGTTCGAGTTGTGCCGCTTCGCGCCCGCGCAGGAGGCCTTCGAGCGGGTGTTGAAGGACGCGCCGGACGAGGCCTGGGCGCACCACTACCTGGGGCTGGTCGCGGAGCGGCGCCAGGATGCGAAGGAGGCGAAGAAGCGCTTCTCCCGGGCGCAGGCGCTGGCCCCGGAGGAGCTGCCGCCGCCGGTGGCGCTGGAGGAGGCGGCGTTCGACCGCGCGGTGGAGGACGCGATGCGCGCCCTGCCCTCGCAGGTGAAGCAGTACATGGACAACGTGACGCTGGCGGTGGAGGACCTGCCGTCGGATGAGGACCTGCTGGGTCAGCAGCCGCCACTGTCACCGTGCATCCTGGGGGTGTTCCGGGGCACGCCCGTGGGCGAGCGCAGCGTGATGGACGCGGCGGATCACTTCCCGCCCTCCATCGTGCTGTACCAGAAGAACCTGGAGCGCTTCGCGCGGACCCGCGAGGAACTCATCGAACAGATTGGCATCACGGTGATGCACGAAGTCGGTCACTTGATGGGTCTGGATGAAGACGACCTGTGGGAGCGGGGGCTGGACTAGCGCCGTTCTCCCCTGCCCTGATGCGCGCCATGCATGCATGGACGAAGCTGGGGCTGATGGCGGTGCTGGGTCTGACGGGCTGTCTGGGCGACGACGACGAAGAGCCGCGCACGTGTCCGCAGGTGGTGGTGTTCGCGCGCTCGGACAGCGAGACGTGCCAGTCCTTCCCGACGCCGTGTGACGTGCCGGAGGGGTACGTCGAGTGCTGCGGCGGCCTCTTCGGGGGCTGCGCGGGGAACGTGTCCGGGAACACCTGCGTGGATGATCCGTCCGACACGTGCCAGCCCGGGGGCAGCGCGGACTGCCCGGGCATCTGCCAGTAGGCGTCAGGCGGCGCGCGAGCCCATGTCCTCGAAGTAGGCGCGGCGGGCTCGGGCGCAGGTGGGGCACTGCCACTGCACCAGGGTGAGGTGGCGGTCGCCCAGGACGACGGCCTCGTGGCGGAGCGACTCCCGTGGGGCCTCGCTGGTGGCTCCACAGGCGCAGCGCAGCCGGCCCAGCGTGGACAGCAGCTCCTGCGGGCTGGTGATGGGGATGGCGGACCCGGCGCTGTCGCCCCGGTGGTCCGCGTCGAACTTGCGTGCGAAGGCGCGGCGCCTGCCCCAGGCGCGGCCCTTGCGCCAGAGCGCCACCGGGCCGCCCTGCGCGATGACGAACCACAGCACGAGGCACGTCGCGATGACGCCCAGGAGGATGGCACCCGCCTCGCCGGACGGAACGGATGAGGCCTGGTGGCGGGCGGCTCGGCTCCTGAGTTGGATGGCGTAGCCGCGCTGGGCCTCGGTGGCGCGCAGGGCCTTCACGTACTCGGCGATGCGCTCGGGCGGGACCGAGTCCGCGGTGCTGCGGTAGCTGTAGTCGAGCAGCAGCGTCTTGCCTTCGGCGCGGGTGTCGGCCACGAAGCGGAAGGCCGGACCGTCCACGACCTCGTACTCCGTTTTGACGGGGGGCAGTTCGCCGGCCTTCAGCGTGATGCGGTGGCGGGCGAAGACGGGGTGCTCCACCTCCAGCGGGAAGGCTCGGTGGGAGTAGTTCGGCACGGCGAGGTGCTGGCGCAGGCCATGCGCGCGGAACTCCCGGCGACCGTCCGAGGTCCAGAAGTCCTCGATGCGGTAGTGCTCCTGCGTGACGAGCACGTTCGTCACGGTGTCGTCGTCCACCGACATGGGCTTCGCGATGGAGATGTCCGCGTCCGTCTTCGCGTAGTAGTTGAAGTAGAGGCGGGACACCTCGGACAGGGACGTGCCCGCGAGCGCGCGGCGCATGGAGTTGGCGTCCGCCCCCGTGCGCGTGGTGACGACGTCGAGTGTCGCGGCCCCGTCGCGGCCCATCGCGACGTAGGTCTCGTCCACGAAGAGGGAGGGCTCCGTCAGCGTGGGCGTGGGGATGACGGAGAGCGCCGTGGTGGCGGGGGCGACGAGGAGGGCCCGGCCGTAGGAGGGCGGCTCGTAGCTTTCCAGCCCGCCGCGCTCCAGCGTCGCCGTGGGATCCACCCACAGCTCGCGGCCGGCCACGGTGGCGTGGACGATGACGTGGTTGAACGCGGTGGCGGTGGGACGCAAGCCGTCCAGCAGCTGCGTGAGGTCCGTGCTCACGAGCGCCGGCTGCGCGTCGATGCCCAACCCCTTGAGGAGCGACACCAAGAGGAGCGACTTGTCCTTGCAGTCGCCGAAGCGGCGCTGGAGGACCTCGTCGGGCGGATGGGGCTGGTGGGAGTTGGGGCCCATCTCGATGCCCAGGTAGCGCACCTCGTCCTGGACGAAGCGAAGCGCGGCGAGGAAGCGAGCCTCCGGGGTGGGCTCCTTCGACAGCCGGCGGACCTCCTGCTCCAGCGACTTCGAGCGGGCGGGCACCTGGAACAGCGTGGAGGCCCAGCGCGCGACGTCGTTCCAGTCCTTGTATTCGCTGAACTGGATCCACGGGTAGACGGGCTGCCAGCCGGGGACGTTGTCCTCGTGGCGGACCGCGGGCACGTGGCGGCGCTCCAGGATGATTTCACGCTCGCCGTTCAGCATCGACTCCGAGCGCGACAGGCCCGGCGCGGCGAAGTCCCGGATGAAGAGCGTGCGACCCCGCCCTTCCGGCCACAGCAGCCGGTAGGCGAAGTGGACCACGGGATGGGAATGGCCCACGCCGACGACGTCGGAGAAGCGGCCGCCAAAGACGGGGTTGGCGCCTTCGAAGGAGTACGCGACCTCCACGGTGTCGCCCACCCGCACGTCGTGGAGGAAGGGCACCACGGAGAGGTTGCCGTTGTAGAGCCGGTTCTGGAGCTCGGTCTCCTGCTGGATGACCCGGGCCTCGGCGGGCTGGAAGACGTCCTCGCGGCGGCCGTCGCGGATGCGCCAGATGCCGTGGACGGTGAGCTTCTGGTACGTCGGATCGAAGCGGAACTGGATGTCCGTGACGCGGTCGATGCCCCGCGGAGAGAGGACCTTCTGGGCCGAGTGCAGGTAGTGCACGCGCGATGGGCCTGACACGCGCACCTGTTCCTCGATCAGCAGCCGGGAGACGCTGGTCTCCTCCTCGCCCTCGGGAGTCGGGCCGGGGTCTGGAGGAATGGGAAGCGGCCTCACCCACGCGGCGGGAGGCCCGACGCGGAACGGCCTGGCGTTCGTCGCCGCCGGTGCTGCCCCGGCGCTCAAGGACAGACACAGACACAGCAGCAGGACGGGCACCGGAAAGAAGCCCGGTGCCAGGAGGACGGAACGGAAGGTTCGGCGCATGGCGGAAGGGCGCTCATCATGGAGCCCGGATGACGCGCCGGGCAAGGCGCCCCCTGGGACACCGGGCGAGCGGCCCCGCTTCATTCACCAGTGAAAACCGTCATGCAGGCCAAGCCTGGAATTGCCGTGACACGGGCTAGGGTTCCGGCCATCGGTTGGAAGGCCCAGGAGGCTGGCGATGGTCAACGTGAGGCAGGTCGCGACGCGGCTGAAGAGTGCGTTCCTGGCGGACCCGGAGCGCTTCTATACGAACGAGACAGGAGCCTGGGTGGCGGGGATGCCGGCGCCGAGCGACATCCGGGTGACAACGGGCCGGGAGCCCTTCTGGATCAACCTGGGCTACTGGAAGCACGTGGAGAAGGTGGACGACTCCAACGTGGAGCGCGTGGGGGAGCTGTTCCGGTCCGCCCAGGCGGAGATGGCGCGCCTGTTGGCGAGGACGGCGAAGCTGGGGCCCGGGGATGCCGTCTTGGACTGCGGCTTCGGTTACGCGGACCAGGACCTGCTGTGGGCGGAGGAGTTCAAGCCCGCGAGCATCGTCGGGGTGAACATCACGCCGAACCAGGTGAAGGTGGGCCGGGAGCGCGTGAAGCTGACGGGGTTGGAGGGCGTGGTCCGGCTGGAGGTGGGGAGCGCGACGGCGCTGCCTGGGCCGGAGGGAGCATTCGACGTGGTGTTCGCGCTGGAGTCCGCGATGCACTTCCGGATGCGGCAGGACTTCCTGCGCGAGGCCTTCCGGGTGCTGAAGCCGGGAGGCCGGCTGGTGATGGCGGACATGGCGCAGAAGACGGACCGTGAGGCTGGAGCCGGACTCCGAGCGCGGCTGCGCTACCGCTACTGGCGGGGGCTGATTGCCTTCCCGGAGGAGAACGTCTGGTCGACGGAGCGCTACCTGTCGGAGCTGCGGCGGGCGGGGTTCCAGGACGCGAAGGTGGAGTCCATCGCGGAGGATGTGTACCCGGCGGTGAACACGGCGCTGGTGGCGCTGCGGGGCATGACGCAGCTGGAGCGCAATCCGGGGAGCACGTCGCTGCACCAGGTGCGCGCGGACGTGCACAAGGCGATGCGGATGACACCGGAGCAGCTCCAGTGGCCCGCGCTGTTCAACTGCGACGAGTACGCCGTGGTGTTCGCGCGCAAGCCGTGACCGTGGTTGACGGACTGGGGCGGAGCGGAGGTAATCGGAAGCGGTAGGGCCTCCGGACCTGGTGGCCGGCCCGGTCTTCAAAACCGGTGAGGGGCTGCGAGAGCAGTCCCTGGCGAGTTCGATTCCCGTGCCCTACCGCCACACCTCTGCAATCCGGTTAGCGATTCATCGTCACCAGCCAGCAGCTACCAAGAGGTCGACGCACAAATGCCACAGGATAAGGAAAGTGGCGCAACTGCCGCTCAATGGGGCCGTGATACAGCTCGACAGCTCGCCGAAAAGCTAGGAGCCAAGCCACTCAGCAACATCTCGAATGAGGCGCTACTCGACGACGAATTGATTGTGATCAAGTGCGCCAAACCTGACACCGACACCGTCGGTGTCACCTTCAAGATGCTTGCACGCGTGTCCCGCGTATTCGGTGCTTTCCAACAGAGCGACGGCAGCTTTGACATTTGGTCACTACCGTCCAGCATTTATTCCAAACATACCCGCGAGTCGGCCGGTCGCGGCTCATCCGCTGGAAAGTATGGGCTCGTACGACGAGACGCGTTCCTCTCACTTGGAGTTCACATCGGGACAGTCCGGCTCCCCTAGTATGCCGAACTAGATTTGAACGACTGACTTGGGCCTGACGATCAGCATCGCCCCCAGTCACTGTGAACCCATGGCAATGGAGAGTCGCTTGGCTCTCGGGAAAACAGCACGGCGGCTGGTCCTGTGGGCTATCGTGGGACCTCTGCTGGCAGGCGCGTTTGGACAGACCGGATGCTCCCATGGAAGCAATCTAGTCATTGGGCGCACTGCACCTGAACACTTCCGGCACGCCGTCGGCCCGCACGCTCGACGACAGCCGGTGACCACCCGGAGCGCTTGTCAGTTCTACCTGGTATTACCCGACCTTGCGCCACCGATGCGCTCCCGAGCAAAGAGCGCCAGCGCCAGGAGGGCTCCGCATGCTGCCACGATGGTCGATTCCCCTACTGATCGTGATGCTGGCCGGATGCAGCGGCACCACGAAGTCCGTGCGCCTACACACGGGCCACGGCGACCCCATCGTCCTCACCCCACGCAGCGGCGATGCCGCGCCGGTGGAGTTGGACGAAGACGACTTCGTTGAAGTCGTAGCAGTGCTCGCCCGGAACGTGCGGCCGTCCACTCATCCCCAGGAAACGGCCCGGCGGTTTTTCGAGATGGATCCGCGCAGCGGTTCGTACCTGTACGAGCCGCGCAGCCACCGTGTCATCCCGCTGGGACCGGGCGAACACCTGGACGGTGATCTCCCCTCGACAGAGGTGGATCTGACGCGCGCATACCTGCGCTGGTGCGAGCGAACGAGCAAACCCGGCGATTGCCTGCGCCTCCTGGTGGAGAGCCCTACTGTCACCGGAGATGGCCGTTACGCCCTGGCCATGGCCTTGGCCCAAGGCGTCGTGCGGGACGAGATGATGGACGCCTTCAAGGAGATGGCTGATCCCCAGGCCATGATGGCTGCGGTTCTTTGGACGTGGACCACGTACTGCATCTTGCTCGCGGTGCCCGAGCCTTTCTCGAAGGGCGTGGCCGCCGTGATGACCGCCTCCCTCATTGCCTACGTGGGGGTCGATACGTTCTGGAGCCTCATCTTGGGCTTCAAGCAGCTGGTGGAGGAGGCGGAGCGGGCCACCACGTTTGACGAACTCCGCGAGGCGGGTGAGCGCTACGGCAAGGTCATGGGCCGCAACGCGGCGCGCGCGTTCGCCATGTTGGCAACGGCCGCCCTTGGGAACACGGCGGCGGGGCTGGGGTCGAAGGTGCCAATGCTCCCAGGCGCCGCGCAGGCGGCGGTCCAGGCTGAAGCGCAAATGGGCATCAGGCTCGCGGCGGTCGCGGACGTGGGAACGGTGGCCGTGAGCGCCGAGACCGTCACCATCGCCCTCGCGCCCGGCGCGGTGGCCATGGGGGCCAAAGCCACGGGCGGCAGCGCCTCCGCCAAGGCGCGTCCCTTGGGCTACAGGGCCTGGAGCTCGTTCAGTGGTTTCAAGAAGGCCATGGGCCCGGCGGGCAAGAACAAGGAGTGGCACCACATCGTCGAGCAAACTCCGGGCAACGTGAAGCGCTTCGGCCCCCAGGCCCTCCACAACACCGAGAACCTCATCCCACTGGACAAGATCCTGCACACCGACGTCAGCGCGCTCTACTCGTCGATCCGGCGTAGTATCACCGGCTCGCCATTGACCGTGAGGCAATGGTTGAGCACGCAGTCCTACGAGGCCCAGCGTGACTTCGGGCTGCTGGCCATGGAGAACGTGGCGAAGGGGGTCTGGTGATGACGTTGGAGAGATTGGTCGAGCAGTTCGCCCTGAACGTGGCGGCACAGACCGAGGCCATCTTCCGGGGAGATGCCAAGACGGGAAACAAGCACGCCAGGAAGTACGGTGCAGCCGTCGATAAGCTCCTGGCCCATGGAAACGCAGGACGTGATGCCCTCCTCGTCCTGCTCAAGCATGAGCGCATGGATGTGCGTGTCATGGCCGCCGCCCATCTGCTCCGCTACCGGACGGCCGAAGCGAAGGCGGTTCTGGAGGAAGCCGCCAAGGGCAAGGGGCTCGTTCCCTTTGAAGCCGGGCAGGCATTGAAGCGCTGGGAAGAAGGAACCTGGGCGCTCGATCCAGAGTAGCCCGCCTCGGATGGACGACCTCATGCCGACGCGGTTCTTCAAGTTGACCGATGATGTGTACCTCTCCGGCCGGTGGGAGCTGGGGCATCCTCTCGATCAGGAAGGGCGCAAGCTCTATGACCCGTGGCAGTTCAGGATCGGGCAGCGGGCTCACTCGGACGAGCGCATCAGGATCCCCATCAAGATCTCCGGCAAACCGCTCGACTATTCCCACGCGGCATTCAGCATCCCCGTCGTCCACGCCCGGGCGGCCTCCTTCTTCACCGAGCTGGCACCCGACGACATGAAGCTCATCCCGGTGGAGATCGACTCCCAGCCCGCTCAGCACTTCATCCTCAACGCCACCCGGCTGGTGAAGTGCATCGACGATGCAGCGTGCGAGGAGGTGCGTTACTGGACCCCGGAGGACGGGATGCCCGAAAAGGTGGGTACGTACTCCTCCGTGTCCGGGATGCGCATCGACCCGGCGAAGGTGGAAGGCGCCAAGGTGTTCCGCACCTGGGGCTGGACCGTGGCCTTGATCGTGTCCGAGGAGATCAAGGAGGCCCTGGAGCGCGCGGTCATCACCGGCACGAAGTTCACGGACGTGACCGGCCCCGGTGCAGCCAATGCCCCCTAACCCCTGCCGTCCCCACCCGCGTACCCAAGCTGTACCCAAGATGAACGGACGCGGGTGGACCTTTACGGACTCGCGGTCCACCCCGCGCCAGAGGGAAACGGGCCACCCCTCAATCCTCCCGGGCACCTCGCGGATCGGTGTGGCGGGGCTTCAAAACCGGTGAGGGGCTACGAGAGCAGTCCCTGGCGAGTTCGATTCCCGTGCCCTACCGCCAATGCGTTCCAGGGGTTACGCCCCCCGTACTGCCGCCTTCGCAGCATCTTCGTCACCGATGGGCACTGTTCGAGCCGAGCGTCTGCTCGACCCAACGGTGCCAGGCCGCCGGCTCGTCACCCAGGTCCCGCCCCGCCAGGATGGCGAGCACCTTGCGAGCAGGCTCGGCATCGGTCTTCTGCTGCATTCCAGCCATCTCCACCAGCACCGCGCCCGCCTTGTCGAGAATCTGCCGCTGATGGGCGGCGCCTTCGGTTTCCACGATGTGCACGAGCGCCCAGGCTGCCTTGTTGCGGTCGGTCTCGAGCGGGTACCAGAGCGCTTCGAGCACGGGCTCCAGCGGGATGATGACCCGCGGCTGTCCCTCCTGCATCGTTCCCAGCAGGCGCAGCGCCTCGTTGCGCACACCCTCGTAGGGGTCGCGCACCGACGGGAGAACGAGCTTCACCAGTTGCTCGCGTGAGTTGATGTAGGGCAGGAGCATGACCGTGGCCATTCGCTTGGAGTCGTTGCGATCCTCACGCAGCACCCGCACCAGCGTGTCGAGATTGCGGGGAACACCATCCATGAAGCGCTGCTCCAGCGGCGCGAGCTCGGGGTGGTCGAATCCTCCATGGCAGTTGAGGGCATGGCACTTGCTCTTGCCGTACTCGGGGACAGCCCCTTCCCTGCTCAGCTTCCAGTAGGCCGTCTGGTATTCATCCCAGGCCGTGAGGAGGCCCTCCGGCTCCGGGATATCGCCCTGCGGCGCGGGTGAAAAGGGCATACGCCACTCATCTCCGGCATCGACCAGATCCACCGTCACCCGGAACGTCCGCGTCGGCGGGTAGGCCACCATCGAGTACCTGCAGAACGCGAACTTGTAGGCCGCCAGGAGCCGCGGCTTGCTCTCCATGAGGTACGGCGTGAACTCCCCCTTCTCGAGGTTGAAGCGCGCGCCGGGCGCAGGCATCCCAATGACCTCCAGCAGCTTGCCCTTGGGCACCTTGCGTGAGCCGAACACCTCCACGCCTTCGAACACGTAGACCGGGCTGGGCTGGACCGGCGATGCGGCCTGATGGACAGGCGTTGCACAGGCCGTGAGCAGTGCAAGACCCAAGAGGACAAAGCGCTGCATGGTTCTCCCTCTCCGCGCCGAGCAGGCGCAGGGATCTCAACGATGGTTGCGCGGGATGTGGCTGGTAAAGCGAACTCCAGGCTAACGCGCATCCGGGCCACCCTCGCATGAAATTCTCCCTGCCCCAGGAAGCGCCCTGGCGCTGCCCACCTGTCACGCGCCCGCGACACCTCTGGGTTCAACGTCATCCCTTCAGGGTGGATGCGTGCTCCGGACGATCCCGATCACCGATTCCGGAGCAAGCCGAACACCGGCTCCGGGACAAGCCGAACACCAATTCCGGAGCAAGGCGAACACCTGTAGCAGGGTGAGGCACCGGGGCCTGAGCAGCGCGGAGGCCCGCGCGGACTGAAGGTCCGGCCGGAACGTTGACGACGCTGGACAGAGCGCCGACCACGCCGCCACCTTCCAGCCCTTGACCTACCGCGGCCCGCTCTGGACTTTCCAGAACGGGCCGTGGTGCTTCGACGTCATGTCATGACTCAACAGGAGCAGTCATGGAGCAGCTATAGCGATCGCTGGTCATGTGGTGTGGGTGGGAAAGGCGCGTTGAAGACAGCCGGCGTTGAATGCTGGCGTCATCCCTCCGCGTGGCGTGAACCCTTCGCGCCCTCCTGCATGCATGCTCGGTTCACGAAGACGCGGAATCCCCCGCGTGCGCCCTCCGGCAACTCCGCGCTCAAGTCCAAGGCCTGCAGCGCGATGTCCCGCTCCATTTGCACGAGCCGGGGGTCTTCACGCTCCTCCGGGCCGAAGACGAAGGCGCAGTACTCGCCGGACGCGATGCTCGCCACGAGCGTCTCCGGCCGGAGTTCCGTGTAGAAGGACTGCCAGTAGCGACCATTGCGAAACAGGTAGAGCTGAAGAACCTTGTACCGGGGCGAGATGAAGCTCTCATGCCCGGGCGGCAGTGGTTCCAGATAGGGGCGAAGGATCTCCGAGATCTCCTTGTACGGTGGTTGAGGCGCAGTGAGCTCGTACGCCCCGAAACCAGCCAGTGACAGCGCGGAGAGGCCACCGATGAGCGCCGTCGCTCGCGCGCGCTCGAGGCGAGCCGCCGCATACGCCAGGAGCCAGGCGCCCCCCACCCCGAGCGTGTGCGCGCCAACATAGACAGGCGTGATGTCATCGCGCTTCAGCCCCCGAGCATGAGCCGCCCCGATGAGGAGCACCGCCGCGGCCGAGAAGACGCCCGCGACCCTGAGGGGATGAGAAAAAATTAACGATTCTGATGCATCCAAAGGATGCATAAGCGCTGCTGTGCGAGCATGAATCGCCATGGCGGGGAGCAAACGGCCGCGAGTGCGTGTGCTCCGGCCGAAACGGACGCAGGTGCTGGCGGCTCGGACCTACGAGCAGTTGGTTGACCGAGAGCATCCAGTGCGCGCTGTATGGGCGGCTGTCGAAGCGCTGGACATGTCGGACTTCGAGCGCGCTATCCGTGCGCGTCCCCATCACGCGGGTCGTGCGGCGGTGTGGGCCTGCTCCGGTTCGGTGGACAGGTTGACTACGCTGCCAGCCTCTTGGTTGCGGCCCTCCGCTCGTATTCCACTGGGCTGACGTAGCCCAGGGCGGAGTGGCGCCGCTTCCGGTTGTAGAACAC